>NZ_JBYNAH010000144.1:0-13449 GCF_059781815.1 Salipiger sp.
CGATCTGGTTCGCCGTGGTGCTGACCATCAACATGGAGATCGGCCTGATCTCGCCCCCGGTCGGCCTCAACCTCTACGTCATCAACGGCATCGCGCCCGACATCTCGCTGCGCACCATCCTCGTGGGCTCGCTGCCCTTCGTGGCCTGCATGGTGCTGGCGATCGTGCTGCTGTGCCTGTTCCCCGGCCTCGCCACCTGGCTGCCCGACCTGGTGATGGGGGTCGCGCTATGACCATTCTCGCCGACCTTCTCTCGACCGTGTTCGAGCGCCGCTACCGCATCGGCGGCAGCGCCAAGCCCGACAACCGCCCGCTCGAGGCGCTGACCTCCGATCTTATCGGTGCCTCGGGCGAGGTCTCGGGCCAGACCGTGGCGCGCAGCATCCTCGAGCGCTACGAGGGCATGGACGACGACGCCAAGATCGCCTTCTTCCGGCATCTGGCGCAGGACATGACCATCGACGCCGAGGCGGTGCGCAGCGCGCTCGACGCCTATGAGCAGGGCCAGAGCAAGTCGAGCTACCGCGCCTTCATGGAGGCCTCCGAGCCGCCGCGGCAGGAGCTGATCCGCAGGCTCAACCAGGTGCCGGGGGCGACGCAGGCGCTGGTGCAGATGCGCGCCGACCTGCTGCGCCTGAGCAAGGGGGACGACACGCTGCAGGCGCTGGATCTCGACTTCCGGCACCTGTTTGCGAGCTGGTTCAACCGAGGCTTTCTCGTGCTGCGCCCGATGAACTGGGACAGCCCGGCGCAGATCCTCGAGAAGATCATCGCCTACGAGGCGGTGCACGCCATCGACAGCTGGGACGACCTGCGCCGCAGGCTCGAGCCGGACGACCGGCGCTGCTTTGCCTTCTTCCACCCGGCGATGCCCGACGAGCCGCTGATCTTCGTCGAGGTGGCGCTGACCAAGGGCGTGCCGGGCTCGATCCAGACCCTGCTGGCCGAGGAGCGCGACAAGATCGCGCCGCAGGAGGCCGACACAGCGGTGTTCTACTCGATCTCGAACTGCCAGTCGGGGCTGGCGAGCATCTCCTTCGGCAATTCGCTGATCAAGCAGGTGGCCGCCGATCTCGCGCTCGAGCTGCCGCAGCTGAGCACCTTCGTCACCTTGTCGCCGATCCCGGGCTTCTCCCGCTGGCTCGAGGCCGAGGGCCACGCCCATGACCCGGCGGATGACGCCAGGATGATGCAGCTCGCGGCCTATTACCTGACCCATGCGCGGCGCGGCAACGGCGCCCCGCAGGACCCGGTCGCCCGCTTCCACCTCGGCAACGGCGCGCTGGTTCACAAGGTCCATGCCCGCGCCGATACCTCCGACAAGGGCATGGCCCAGTCGGGCGGCGTGATGGTGAACTACCTTTACGACCTCGCGCGCGTGTCGCAGAACCACGAACATTTCGCAGCCTCCTACCAGATCGCGGCCTCGCCCGAGATCCGCTCGCAGGCCGCGACCGCTGAAAAATCCTTCGGATAGGAGCCAGATCCATGCCGAACCCGCTGTATGACCGCCTCTTCGGAGCCCATGCCGGACAGACCACCCCGTTCCTGATGCTGGCCGATGGCCGCGTGCTGAGCCATGCGGATTTCCTTGGCCTCGCGGCGCGCTTCGCCCATGTCATCGCCGATCTCGGCGTCGCCCCCGGCGACCGTCTGGCGGCGCAGGTCGACAAGTCGCCCGAGGCGCTGGCGCTCTATGCCGCCTGCGTTCAGGCCGGCGTGGTCTTCCTGCCGCTCAACACCGGCTACACCGTCGAGGAGCTGACCTATTTCATCGAGAACAGCGGTGCGTCGCTGGTGGTCTGCGGGACGAAACGCGAGGCCGGGCTGCGCCCGGTGGCCGAGGGGCTCGGGGCGCAGCTTCTGACGCTCGATGCCGATGGCTCGGGCAGTCTCAGCGACGCCGCCGCCGGCAAGCCCGAGAGCTTCGAGACCGTGGAGCGCGATGGCGAGGATCTCGCGGCCTTCCTCTACACCTCGGGCACCACCGGGCGCTCCAAGGGGGCGATGCTGACGCAGAACAACCTGCTGTCGAACGCCGAGACGCTGGTCGAGCACTGGCGCTTCACCAAGGACGACGTGCTGCTGCACGCGCTGCCGATCTTCCACACCCACGGGCTCTTCGTGGCGTCGAACATCATGCTTCTGGCGGGCGGGGCGATGATCTTCCTGCCGAAGCTCGACATCGACCAGCTGATCGAGTGGATGCCGAAGGCGACCTCGATGATGGGGGTGCCGACCTTCTATACTCGGCTGCTCGACGATCCGCGCTTTACCCGCGAGCTGGCGCAGCACATGCGGCTCTTCGTGTCGGGCTCGGCGCCCTTGCTGTCGGACACGCACGAGAAGTTCGAGGCCCGCACCGGGCACCGCATCCTCGAGCGCTACGGCATGACCGAAACCAACATGAACACCTCCAACCCTTATGACGGCGAGCGCCGCGCCGGCACGGTGGGCTTCCCGCTGCCCGGGGTCGAGCTCAAGATCACCAATCCCGAGACCGGCGAGGAGGTCGCGCAGGGCGAGGTGGGCCAGATCGAGGTGCGCGGTCCGAACGTCTTCAAGGGCTACTGGAAGATGCCGGAGAAGACCGCCGAGGAGCTGCGCGCGGACGGCTTCTTCATCACCGGCGATCTCGGCACGCTCGATGCGGATGGCTATGTGCAGATCGTCGGCCGCAACAAGGACCTGATCATCTCGGGCGGCTACAACATCTATCCCAAGGAAATCGAGATGGTGATCGACGACCAGCCGGGCGTGCTGGAATCGGCGGTCATCGGCATCCCGCACGCGGATTTCGGAGAGACGCCGCTGGCGCTGGTGGTGGCCGAGCCCGGCGCGACCCCGGATCTCGATGCCATTGCCGCGACGGTGAAGGGCGCGCTGGCGCGCTTCAAGCATCCGCAGCGTTACGAGATGATCGACGCGCTGCCGCGCAACACCATGGGCAAGGTGCAGAAGAACCAGCTGCGCGAGAGCTACAGCTGACGAGATGCCGCGTCTTCCGCTTCTTCCGTGTGGGGATGGGGGAGGAGGGGGAGGCGCGGCGACCCTCAGGGAGGAGGAGAGAGGGTCGCCGCTGATTCCCAGGCTCAGGGAGGAGGAGAGAGCCTCAGGAAACTTGCTGAACATCTTTCAATGTTCGTTGAAGTACATTTGGAGGATCCTCCCGAGTCGTTCAACACACGACGCTGCAGACCCGCTTTGCTGTGCGTGCATGGCGTAAACTTGGTCTGCCAGTTTGCTGGCGCGACTACGTAGTTTCCCTGATGAATTATGCTTTAATATTGGGCGGCTCTGGGCTTTTGGGCGTGGTTCGAGGTTGACCCTACGGTAGCGTTTCGGATCCGAGCGGCTCTAGGCTGGCCAGCGTTCCGGAAGGCGCCGCTCAACGATTGGGCATGCTCTCAAACGACGCTGTCGAGAGGAGGCCGCGGTAGCACACCACCCGTGGGGCGGAGGCGTCGCCGAGAGGCGGCCGCCGCTCGGTCAGCCATGCCGAGCTGCCGGCACACGTGTGGTCGCTGCCCGAAGAGGCGCGCTCTGGACTACCGCAAAATTGCACATCGTATGTGCGAATATTTATCGATCGGGCGTTCATATCGCACGAACGGGCGACATGATGTGACCGAACGGGCTATAATATTAAGGCCCTTTCATAACCTTCTGACGGATCTCACATTTCTGTGTGCGCCCTCATGAGCGCCCGTTGGGGCCGCGTCGCAGCGCTGCAAGCCCGGCCCCGCGCTTGCGCGGCATCCTGCCGCGCCCTAGGTCCGGGCCAGTGCATTGTTAGCGCACATACGTTCCACCCATACCGGCAGGACATTCTACATGACCGATCTCCCCGGATACCCGAGCCGACGCAATTTCCTCAAGGCGTCTGCGGCGGGTGTCGCTCTCTCCGGTCTGGCCGCCCAAGCGAAAGCGCAGGAGACCACACCCCCCGTTCCCCTCGATGACTACGACCGCTCTTACCTGAGCGCCGATGAGTGGGCCTTCGTGATGGCCGCGACCGCGCGGCTGATCCCCTCCGACGGCGACGGCCCCGGCGCCATCGAGGCCCGCGTGCCCGTCTTCATCGACCTCCAGCTTGCCGGCGATTACGGCAGCGCTGACGACTGGTACATGCAAGGCCCGCACGATCCCGATGCCGAGCCCGCCCGTGGCTGGCAGACCCCGCTGAGCCCGGCCGAGATCTACCGTCAGGCGATCCCCGCCTTCGACGCCTGGTGCGAAGAGACCCACGGCGCAGCCTTCGCGGCGCTCACCTCCGAGCAGCAGGACGCCGCGCTGACCTCGCTTCAGAACGGCGATGTCGGGTTCGTGTCCGAGCTGCGCGACTTCTTCACCATCCTGCTGGCCAACACCAAGGAAGGCTATTTCGCGGACCCGCAATACGGCGGCAACCACGAGATGCAGGCTTGGGTCTATATCGGCTTCCCGGGCGCCCGCGCGGCCTATCGCGCCTGGCCCGAACGCCACAACGAGAAATACCCGCTCGGTCCGGTCTCGATCAGCGGCGAAAGGGCATAAACCATGGCACGTCAGGAAAAGAAGAAGGACGTGGTCATCGTCGGCCTCGGCTGGACCGGCTCGATCGCAGGCATCGAGCTGGCGCAGGAAGGGCTCGACATCGTCGCGCTCGAGCGCGGCCATGACCAGAACACCGTCCCGAATTTCGAATACCCGCAGCAGATCGACGAGCTGAAATACGGCGTCCGTCTGAAGATGATGCAGAAACCCTCGCAGCAGACCGTGACCGTGCGCCGTGATGGGGGCGAGACCGCGCTGCCCTATCGCCAGCTCGGCTCCTTCCTGCCCGGCAACGGCGTCGGCGGCGCCGGCACCCACTGGAACGGCCTCAACTGGCGACCGCAGGAGGTCGAGCTCAAGCTGCGCAGCCACGTGATCGAGAACTGGGGCGAGGAGATCATCCCCGAGGGCATGAACCTTGGCGACTACCCGGTAAGCTATGACGAGCTCGAGCCGTTCTTCACCCGCTTCGAGAAAGTCGCGGGCATCTCGGGCTATGCCGGCAACCTCAACGGCGAGATCCGCGAGGGCGGCAACCCGTTCGAGGGCTGGCGCTCGGAAGACTACCCGATGCCGCCGATGCCGACGACCTATGACAGCTCAAAGTTCCGCGACGCGGCGGCCGCGATGGGCTACCACCCGTTCCAGGCACCGGCGGGCATCGCCTCGACCGCCTATGTGAACCCTTACGGGATGCAGATGGGGCCATGTAACTTCTGCGGCTTCTGCGAGCGCTACGGCTGCTATCAGTATTCGAAATCCTCGCCGCAGACGGCGATCCTCGGCGCGCTCAAGCGCTACCCGAATTTCGAGTATCGCACCCAGTCCGAGGTGCTGCGCGTGGAACTGGCGGCAGATGGCCAGACCGCGACCGGCGTCACCTACTGGGATGACGTGGCGCAGGAAGAGGTCTTCCAGCCCGCCGACATCGTCATCCTGTCGAGCTATCAGCTCAACAACGTGCACCTGATGCTGCTTTCGGGTCTGGGCGAGGCCTACAACCCGCTGACCGGCGAGGGCACGCTGGGCAAGAACTACGCCTACCAGATGAACGGCGGCGTCACGATGTTCTTCCGCGACGAGGAATTCAATCCCTTCGTCGGCCATGGCGCAAACGGCATCTGCATCGATGATTTCTCGATTTCGCAGAACGATTTCGGCGCGGAGGGCTTCATCGGTGGCTCCTACTGGCGCTCGGGAACGTTCAACGGCCAGCCGATCCGCAACATGCCGCTGCCCAAGGGCACGCCGAGCTGGGGCGCGGGCTGGAAACAGGCGATCGGCGAGAACTACGGCCACGCCATGTCGATCGGCTCGCACGGCTCGCACATGTCCTATGCCAACAACCACCTCGACCTCGACCCGACCTACACCGACCGGCATGGCCGGCCGCTGATGCGGATGACGTTCAACTGGCAGGACAACGACCTGAAGATGAACCAGTTCATGAAGTCGAAGATGGAGCCGCTGGCGGCCTCGATGAGCCCTGACCTGATGCAGGCGTCGTTCAAGGGAGAGGGCGCGATGTATGACGTGCGGCCCTACCAGACCACCCACAACACCGGCGGCCACATCATGTCGGAGAATGCGCAGGACGGCGCGGTCAACCGCTACTCTCAGAGCTGGAAGGCGCACAACGTCTTCGCCATGGGCGCGGGCAACTTCGTGCAGAACACCCAGTACAACCCGACCGGCCTTGTCGGTGCTCTGGCCTATCACACGGTGAACGCCATCCGCACCCAGTACCTGTCCAACCCGCGTCCGCTGGTCTGAGGAGAATTTCGATGAAAACCCTTCTCCGCATCGTCGCGGGCCTCGTGGTCCTGGGCGTCGTGGCCCTTCTGGCCTTTATCTTCGTGCCGGTGCAGCGCACCGAGCCGGCGCAGCAGCTTGCCGCCGACTGGGAGCCGGCAGAGGGGCAGGGCGAATACGTCCTGCACGCCTCGGACTGCGTCGCCTGCCACACCTCCGATGACGGCGAGAGCCTCGCCGGCGGTCGCGCCATTGCCAGCCCGATGGGCACCATCTGGTCGACCAACATCACCCCCGATCCCGAGACCGGGATCGGCGACTGGAGCTATCCCGAGTTCCGTGCCGCGATGATCGACGGGCTCGAGCCCGACGGCACCCATCTCTACCCGGCGATGCCCTACGAGAACTACCGGCTGATGACCGAAGAGGACGTTCGCGCCCTCTACGAATACATCATGACCGAGGTCGAGCCGGTCTCGAACGAGGTGCCGGAAACCGAGCTCAGCTTCCCGTTCAACCTGCGTTTCGGCATCCGGGCGTGGAACTGGCTGGCGCTGACCCATGGTCCGGGCTTCACCCCGGCGGATGTGTCGGAGCTGCAGGACCGCGGCCAGTACCTCGTCGAGGGGCCGGGCCACTGCGCCGCCTGCCACAGCCCGCGCAGCGTGTTCATGGCGCAGGACGGCGTAACCGCCGACGAGGACAGCTTCCTCGCGGGTGGCGTGATCGACGGCTGGAACGCCCCGGCGCTGCGCGGTAAGGGCACGGACCTCTCCAAGTGGTCGGTGGGCGAGCTTGCCGCCTATCTTGCCACCGGCCGCAACGCCCATTCCACCGCCAATGGCGAGATGGGTCTGGTGGTCGAGCACTCGCTGCAGAAGCTGACCGACGAGGACAACCTCGCCATGGCCGCTTTCCTCAAGGGCATCGACGGCGACGCGGTGGACCTGCCGGAGAGCTTCGCCGTGGCCTCGGGTTCGCTCGAGGTGCCGGGGGCGGATAGCGCCGGTGCGACGACGGCGGAGATGCTGGCCTCGGCCGATCCCGACATGCCGCTCGGTGCGCGTCTCTACACCGACAACTGCATCGGCTGCCACTTCGCCACCGGCAAAGGCGCGCCGGAGATCTTCCCCGAGCTCCAGGCCAACTCGCTGGTGGTGGGCTCGGAAACCAAGCCGCTGATCTCGGTGATCCTGAACGGGGCCGAGGTGCCCTCGACCGCCAAGCGTCCGATGACGCTGCGGATGCAGGGCTATGCCGACCGCATGTCGGATGACGAGGTGGCCGAGCTCGCGACCTGGCTGCGCGGGGCGTGGGGCAACGACGCCTCCGCCGTGAGCGCCGCCGACGTGGCGGCGGTGCGCGAGGCGGGTAGCACCCACTGAGCGTTCTGGCTGAGATGAAAGAGGGGGCCGTGGCGGAGACGCTGCGGCCCTTTCCTTTTGCGGCCTCGGGCCTTCGTTTTCAGCGACAAGCCGTGCGGGGATCGAGCGCGGCGCGCGCCGACCTCGGAGTAGGCGGCAGGGGCCTGTGCGCCTTCCGCCAAACGAAAAGGGCCGCGCCCGAAGGCGCGGCCCGATGCTGTCGGGACCGGCGCCCGGACGGGCACCGGCCAAACGCTGGCTTACTGCCAGGACTTGATCAGCTCGTCATAGGAGACGGTCTTGGGCTCTTCGTCCTCGTTCTCGAGCTTGGCCTTGGGCGAGCCTTCCTGGCTCAGCCAGTACTCGGGATCCTGCTCGTCGTTCATCACCGGGCCGATATCGCCCTGGATGCCGGCGCGCTCGAGGCGCTCCATGACGCGCTCCTGGTCGGCGCAGAGCGCATCAAGCGCTTCCTGCGGGGTCTTGGCACCCGACATGGCGTCGCCGATGTTCTGCCACCAGAGCTGCGCGAGCTTGGGGTAGTCCGGGACGTTGGTGCCGGTCGGCGACCACGCGGTGCGCGCGGGCGAGCGGTAGAATTCCACGAGGCCGCCCAGCATCGGGGCGCGCTCGGTGAAGCTCTCGTGCTGAATCGTCGACTCGCGGATGAAGGTCAGGCCGACATGGGCCTTCTTCACGTCCACGGTCTTGGAGGTGACGAACTGGGCATAGAGCCAGGCCGCCTTGGCGCGATCCTCGGGGGTCGACTTCATCAGCGTCCAGGAGCCCACGTCCTGGTAGCCGATCTTGGTGCCTTCCTCCCAGTAGACGCCGTGTGGCGAGGGGGCCATGCGCCACTTGGGCGTGCCGTCCTCGTTCAGCACCGCGGCGGCGCCGTCACCGACCATGTCGGCGGTGAAGGCGGTGTACCAGAACATCTGCTGCGCGATGCTGCCCTGCGCCGGGACCGGGCCGGCCTCGGAGAAGGTCATGCCGGCCGCGGCGGGCGGGGTGTATTTCTCGAGCCACTCGATCGCCTTGGTGATGGCATAGACGGCTGCGGGGCCGTTGGTGGCGCCGCCACGGGCGACGCAGGAGCCCACCGGCTGCGAGTTCTCGTTGACCCGGATGCCCCATTCGTCGACCGGCAGGCCGTTGGGTTCGCCCTTCGATCCGGCGCCGGCCATCGACAGCCACGCATCGGTGTAGCGCCAGCCGAGCGAGGGGTCCTTCTTGCCGTAATCCATGTTGCCATAGACCTCGGTATCGACACCCATATGCGACAGGTCGCGACCGGTGAAGAACTCGGCGATGTCCTCGTAGGCGGACCAGTTCACCGGCACACCGAGATCGTAGCCATAGGCCTCCTTGAAGTCGGCCTGGTTCTTCTCGTCGTTGAACCAGTCGTAGCGGAACCAGTAGAGGTTGGCGAATTGCTGGTCGGGCAGCTGGTAGAGCTTGCCGTCGGGGGCGGTGGTGAACTGGGTGCCGATGTAATCGTCGAGATCCAGCGTCGGCGAGGTCACGTCGGCGCCCTCGTTGGCCATCCAGTCGGTCAGGTTGCGGGCCTGCTGGTAGCGCCAGTGGGTGCCGATCAGGTCGCTGTCGTTGATATAGGCGTCGTAGATGTTTTCGCCCGACTGCATCTGCGTCTGCAGCTTCTCGACCACGTCGCCTTCGCCGATCAGGTCGTGGGTGACGTTGATGCCGGTGATTTCGCTGAACGCCTTGGCCAGAACCTGGCTTTCGTATTCATGCGTGGTGATGGTTTCGGAGACCACCTTGATGTCCATGCCCTCGAATTGCTTGGCGGCATCGACGAACCATTGCATCTCGGCTTCCTGCTCTTCGCGGGTCAGCACCGACATGTCGCCGATCTCGGCATCGAGGAAGGCGCGGGCCTCGTCCATCCCCGCAAAGGCTGCGCCCCCCGTGAGGCTGAGCGCGAGCGCCAGCGCGGTGGTCGATTTCAGGGTCAAGTTCATGTGGTCCTCCCTAGTTTGAACTTGGTTTGTCTTGTTCCGGGGCGGGCGGTCTCCTGCCGCGTGCCCCGGTCGTCTCAGGTGCCTAGACCCAGCGGAACACCGCCGCGGCATAGGCGAGGCAGACCGCCATCGCCCAGGGCTGGGTGTCGGCTCCGACAAGGCCCAGCCAGGCGAGGTTGATGAAGGCGCTGCCCAGAAGCGTGATGAAGAGCCGGTCGCCACGCGTGGTCTCGATCCTGAGCACGCCGACGCGGGGCGTTTCCGGGAACTTGATCGCGAGGATCGTGAAGACGATCAGCAGCGAGGCGATCACCATGAAGAAGATCGCGGTCGGCCAGGTCCATGCCATCCAGTCCATGTCAGGTCTCCTCTTGAAGGCTGGCCATCGGGTGTAACCGGCGCGCATGCGCCAGGCCCGACCTCCCCCCCGGGAGGGCCTTTGTTGGGTCGATGAATGCGCGCGTGGCAGGGGTGCTTTGGAGTGCCACCGCGGCACAGGCGACGCCGCCGCCCTCCCGAGGTCGGGCCTGGCGCATGCGCGCCTTCGTGAAGGCCGTCATCACACCCTCCCCAGGGCGAAGCCCTTGGCGATGTAGTTGCGCACGAAGTAGATCACGAGGGCACCCGGCACGATGGTCAGGATCCCCGCCGCCGCCAGCACGCCCCAGTCGATCCCCGAGGCGCCCTGCGTGCGGGTCATGATCGCGGCGATGGGCTTGGCGTCGACCGTGGTCAGGGTGCGAGACAGCAGCAGCTCGACCCAGGAGAACATGAAGCAGAAGAACGCCGCCACGCCGATGCCGGACGCAATCAGCGGCATGAAGATCTTCACGAAGAAGCTGCCGAAGGAATAGCCGTCGATATAGGCGGTCTCGTCGATCTCCTTGGGCACGCCGCGCATGAAGCCCTCGAGGATCCACACCGCCAGCGGCACGTTGAACAGGCAATGCGCCAGCGCCACCGCGATATGGGTGTCGAAGAGACCGACCGAGGAATAGAGCTGGAAGAACGGCAGCGCGAACACCGCCGGTGGCGCCATGCGGTTGGTCAGCAGCCAGAAGAACAGGTGCTTGTCGCCCATGAAGCTGTAGCGCGAGAAGGCATAGGCCGCCGGCAGCGCCACCAGGAGCGAGATCACCGTGTTCATCACCACGTAGATCAGCGAGTTGACATAGCCCATGTACCAGCTCGGATCGGTGAGGATCGTGCGGTAGTTGTCGAGCGTCAGATCGCGCGGGAACAGGGTGAAATCGTTGAGGATCTCGGCATTGGTCTTAAGGCTCATGTTGAGCAGCCAGTAGATCGGTAGCATCAGGAAGAGCAGGTAAAGCCCCATTACCAGCGCGCTCTTGTTGACGCGGGCGCGCTTGCGGGTGGTCTCGCCGCCGGCGGTGAGGGTTTCGGGAATGGTCGCGTCGGTCATCTTACATCCCCTTTTTGTCGAGATTGACCATGACGGTGTAGAACACCCAGCTGATCAGCAGGATCACGAGGAAATACATCAGCGAGAACGCCGCCGCCGGGCCGAGGTCGAACTGCCCCAGCGCCATCTTCACGAGGTCGATGGAGAGCAGCGTGGTGGCGTTGCCGGGGCCGCCCCCGGTGACCACGAAGGGCTCGGTGTAGATCATGAAGCTGTCCATGAAGCGCAGCAGGATGGCGATCATCAGCACGCCCATCATCTTGGGCAGCTCGATATAGCGGAACACCTTCCAGCGGCTGGCCTGGTCGATCTTGGCGGCCTGGTAATAGGCGTCGGGGATCGACTTGAGCCCGGCGAAGGCCAGCAGCGCCACCAGCGAGGTCCAGTGCCAGACATCCATCACGATGATGGTGATCCAGGCGTCGAGCGTGTCCTGCGTGTAGTTGTAATCCACGCCGAGCTTGTCGAGCACATAGCCCAGCAGGCCGATATCGACACGGCCGAAGATCTGCCAGATCGTGCCGACAACGTTCCACGGGATCAGCAGCGGTAGCGACATCAGCACCAGGCAGAAGCTCGACCAGAAGCCGGATTTCGGCATGTTGAGCGCCACGAAGATGCCCAGCGGGATCTCGATGGCGAGGATGATGCCCGAGAACAGCAGCTGCCGCTTGAGCGCGTTCCACATGCGGTCGTCGTGCAGCATCTCCTCGAACCATTCGAGCCCGGCCCAGAAGAACTGGTTGTTGCCGAAGGTGTCCTGCACCGAGTAGTTGACCACGGTCATCAGCGGGATCACCGCCGAGAAGGCCACGAGGATCAGCACCGGCAGCACGAGGAACCAGGCTTTCTGATTGACGGTCTTGTTCATTGGGTGTGTCCCCCGGTGTGACGGGTCGCGCTGTCATCCTCGGGCCCGACCCGAGGATCTCGTGCCGGAAGGGCGCGCGTTGAAATTGAGGTCCTCGGGTCAAGCCCGAGGATGACGGCGAAGAAGGAGTGCTGCATCACGCGGCTGCCCCCTTCACGCGCCAGTCATCGGCGTAGACATTGACCTGCGCGGGATCGAAGGCCACGCGGTTCATGTCGGGGCTGATGCGCTCGTCCTCGCCGGCGATGATGTTGATCTCCTGCCCGAACATGTCGGCGCGGATGATCTTGTGCCGGCCCACATCCTCGACCCGGCGCACCTTCACCGGCAGGCCCTCGCTCTGCGACAGGCGGGCAAACTCCGGGCGGATGCCGATCTCGACCTTGCCGGAAAGCGCGCCATAACCTTGCCCCAGCGCGATCTCGGCGCCGCCGACATGGGCGGTCGCGCCCTCGACACGGGCCGGGATCACGTTCATCCCCGGCGAGCCGATGAAATAGCCCACGAAGGTGTGCTCGGGACGCTCGAAAAGCTCTTCCGGCGTGCCGATCTGCACCACGCGACCGTCATACATCACCACCACCTTGTCGGCGAAGGTCAGCGCCTCGGTCTGGTCGTGGGTGACGTAGATCATCGTGTGGCCGAACTCGTGGTGCAGCTTCTTGAGCTGGGTGCGCAGCTCCCACTTCATGTGCGGGTCGATCACCGTCAGCGGCTCGTCGAAGAGCAGCGCGTTGACGTCCTTGCGCACCATGCCGCGCCCGAGGCTGATCTTCTGTTTCTCATCGGCGCCGAGCCCGCGCGCCTTGCGGCGCAGCATGTGCTCCATGCCGATCATCCGGGCGATCTCGTTGACCCGCTCGGCCACATAGGCCTCGTCGCGGCCACGGTTGCGCAGCGGGAAGGCGAGATTGTCGTGCACCGTCATGGTGTCGTAGACCACCGGGAACTGGAACACCTGCGCGATGTTGCGCGCGGCGGTGGGCGCGTGGGTCACGTCCTTGCCGTCGAACAGGATGCGCCCCTGCGAGGGCGTGAGCAGCCCCGAGATGATGTTGAGCAGCGTGGACTTGCCGCAGCCCGAGGAGCCAAGCAGCGCGTAGGCCTCGCCATCGACCCAGTCGTGGTTGAGCTCCTTGAGCGCGTAATCGTCCTCGGTCGCCGGGTTGGGCTTGTAGCTGTGGGCGAGGTTGTCGAGCGTGATCTTGGCCATGGTCCTCTTTCCCTCAGGCTGCGAGCGCGTAGGCGGCGGGGGCGACCAGCGCGCCGTCCTCGCCGAAGACGTAGACGTGGCGCGGGTCGAGCCAGACATCGAGATCGGCGCCCAGCGTCAGCTCGTGCACGCCGTGGATCAGCCCGACCCAGCGCTCGCCGTGATGGTCGAGATGCACGAAGGTTTCGGACCCGGTGAGCTCGGTCACCTGCAGCGTGGCGGTGAATTTCATCGCCTCGGGGGTGTGGCTGATGATCTCGAGATGGTTGGGGCGGAACCCGGCGGTGTAGCGCCCGTCGGCAAGC
>NZ_JBYNAH010000145.1:0-13382 GCF_059781815.1 Salipiger sp.
CAAAATACCTCGGGGGTGAATTGGCGCACAGCGCCAAGAGGGGGCAGCGCCCCCTCCCTCTCCTCCGTCATGACAGAGCCGCGCCCAGCCCCGATGCGAGCTGTCCAGCCAATGCCGCAAGCCCGTCCCGCCGGTCGACATCGCGGATTGCCTCCCAGAGCAACGTGCAGGCAGTGTCACCGAGCAGCGTTGCGGATTTCGCGCGCAGTCGCGGTTCGATCCTTTCCGGGTCGCTGTCGCCCAGCACGTCATGCCCGGCCGCGATCACCCGGCCACCCGCGGTGACATGGATCACCGAGGCAGTATCCTCGACCGAAGCATCCGCCACCACCTTCACCCGGTCGCGCAGCGCCACGAGGTCGGGGCGCGCGCAGATGGCGTCGCTGTAGACGTCGAGCGCGGCGGTATCGAGCCCGGCAAGGCTCATCGCCGCGGTCAGGCGGTAGCTGAACTTGGCCTGCAGGCCGGTGGCAGGCGCGGGCTGGTTGCACACCGCGAGCCAACGCGGATGGGTGCGAATTTCGACCGCCTCCACCGCCTCCGGCGTGATGCCCTCGGCCTTCGCCTCGCGCAGCGCCTCGAGCATGGCGTGCAGACCGTGGCAACAGGCGTGGAACTTGTAGGAGATCGCCGGGAAGACCCAAGTCTCCCCCAGCCCCTCGAGCGCCACTGCATTCGCCTGGCCGGCATGGGTCGGGCCGAAACCCTGTGCGCCCTCGATGGCCTCTGGTGTCGAGCCCGCGCCAGCCTCTGCCAAGAGTGCGCAGGTCACGCCGAGCTCGGCGGCGAAGCCCGCGTTGAGCGGCTTGCCCATGGTGCCGAACTGGCTCTTGAGCCCCGCCGCGCGCGTGGCGGCAAGGCTCAGCGCCTGCGCCATCTGAGCCGCGTCGAGCCCCAGCACGCGGCCGGCGGCGGCGGTCGCGCCGAAGGCACCGGAGGTGCCGGTCTGGTGGAAGCCCGCCTCGTAATGCGGCCGCCCGAGCCAGGCGCCGACGCGGCAGGCGGTCTCGAGCCCGACGGCGAGCGCCTGCATCAGCTGCGCGCCACCTGCGCCGCGCGCTTCGGCCAGCGCCAGCGCCGCCGGGATCACCGCGACGCTGGGGTGGCCGATATGGCCGAAATGGGTGTCGTCGTAGTCGAGCGCGTGGCTGGTGGCGCCATTGGCCAACGCCGCGCCGGCGGGTGCGGCAAGGCCTCCGCCAAGAAGCGTCGCCCCGCCCTGCGCCGGCGCACTGGCCAAGGCGACGCGCCGGGCGGCGCGGGCGACGGGTTCGTCGATCCCCGCAAGGCCCACCGTGGCCCAGTCGAACAGCGAGAAGCGGACGAAGCGCATCATCCGCAGGTCGTCGGCGGGGCAATCGGCGGCGAAGCGGCCGAGCGTTTCAGCAAGTGTCATCGTGGGATCCTGTCAGGAGCAGAGCGCGGCGCGGGCGGCGCGGTATTCGCGCTCGAGCCGGTCCACCAGCGCGGCGGTCGGCTCGAGCGCGGTCGACTGACCGACCGACTGGCCGGCGCTCCAGACCTGCGACCACGCCTTGGGACGGTCCGGGTCGGTCTTGGCCCCCATGCGGCGGGGCTGGGCCAGCCGCGCCTCGTCGAGATCGACGCCGGCCGCCGCGATGCTGGGCACGAGGTAGTTGGCGTGGGTGCCGGAGAACATCGGCGTGTAGAGAATCTCGTCCGAGCCCGCCTCGACGATCATCTGCTTGTGGGCCTCGGGCGCGATGGCCTCCTCGGTGGGGATGAAGACGGTGCCGGCATAGGCGAAATCGCAGCCCAGCGCCTCGGCGGCGAGGATCGAACGGCCGTTGGCGATGGCCCCCGAGAGCGCCAGCGGCCCCTCCCAGAAGGCGCGCACTTCCTCGACCAGCGCAAACGGGCTGAGCGTGCCGGCGTGGCCGCCGGCCCCGGCGCAGACGAGGATCAGCCCGTCGACCCCGGCGCGGGCGGCGCGGCGGGCGTGGCGCGCCTTGACGACGTCGTGAAACACCAGCCCGCCATAGCCATGCACCGCCTCGACCACCTTATCGGGCGCCGAGAGCGAGGTGATGACCAGCGGCACCTCGTGGCGCACGAGCGTCGCGAGATCCTCTTCCAGCCTTGTGTTGTACTCATTGACGATCAGGTTGACACCGAAGGGCGCGGTGGGCTTGCCGGTCTCGCGGCGATAGGCCGCGAGCCGGGTCTCGATCTCGGTCAGCCAGTCGTCGAGCTGCGCGGCGGGCCGCGCGTTGAGCGCCGGGAAGGTGCCGATCACCCCGGCGCAGCATTGCGCCACGACCAAATCGACGCCCGAGGCGAGAAACATCGGCGCGCCGATCAGCGGCAGCCTGAGCCCGGTGCCAAGCGCCTCGATGGGGGAATGCTCTGTCATGATCTTCTCCATTTCCGTGACGCGGGGCCCGCTCGGGGGGCCGACGGCGCCTAAAATCCTGCCTTGCCGCGGTTCAGCAACCTCCTTGCGCGGGCGACCACCGGCGAGTGCATGAGCTCTGCCTCGGCGGCGGCGGTGAGCTCTCCGGCCTCCGCGGCGATGACGTTGCGCGCCCAGTCGAGATCCGGCTGCTCGGCGCAGAAGCCGGCGCGCGCCGGGGCGACCTGGCGCGGATGTATCAGGCACTTGCCGCCGAAGCCCAGCTCGCCCGCATGCATCGCCTCATCGGAGACCAGCGCCGCGTCGTCTACCGAAACGCTCACCCCGTCGAGCGGTGCCGGGCGGCCAGCCAGCCGGGCCGCCTGCACCATGCGGCTGCGCAGCGGCAAGAGCGCCATGCGGGTGTGGGCGCAGCCCAGATCCTCGCAGATGTCGAGCGAGCCGAAGGCCAGACGGTCGGCGGCACAGGCGATTTCCTCGACCCGGCTGAGGCCCAGCATGGTCTCGATGAGGGCGATGATGGTCTGCCCCTCCCCCAGCGCCTCGCGCAGCGCCAAGAGCTGCGCCACGCTCTCGACCTTCGGCAGCACCACGCCCTCGAAGCCCGCGCCGCGGGCGAAGGCCACGTCGTCGCGATACCACGGTGTGGCGGCGCCGTTGAGGCGCAGGTAGATCGGCACCGGGCGCTGCGCCGGCAGCGCGCTTTGCGGAATGCGCCGCACCAGCGCCTTGCTCTCGGGCGGCACCGAATCCTCGAAATCGATCATCACCGCATCGGCGCCGGCGTTACAGGCCTTCTCGAAGAGGTCGGGCCGGTCGGCGGAGACGAAGAGCGGGAAGAACGGGCTGCGCTCCGGCAGCGCGCTCGGCATCGGCGCGGCGGCCTTGCGCGCGCGCGGCCCGGCAGGCGCGCCCCGGACCATCAGGTGAGGATGCGCGCCTCGGTCACGGCCTGCACCGCGTCGAAGCTGTTGCCGGGGGTGAGCTCGACGAGGCGGAAGCCCTCGGGCGTGACGTCGAGCACCGCGAGATCGGTATAGACCCGGCTCACCACACCGAGCCCGGTGAGCGGATAGCTGCAGCGCTTCAGGAGCTTGGGGCTGCCGTCGCGGTTCACGTGGCGCATCATGACGAAGATCGTCGGCACGCCCACCACGAGGTCCATCGCGCCACCGACCGCCGGGGGATAGGTTTCGTCGAGCGTCGCCCAATTGGCCAGATCGCCGGTCTCGGCCACCTGGTAGGCACCGAGGACGGCGATGTCGATATGGCCGCCGCGCATCATCGCGAAGCTGTCGGAATGCTCGAAATAGGCCGCGCCCTGGGCGGCGGTGACATAGCGCTTGCTGGCGTCGATCAGCTCCGGGTCCTCGGTGCCCGAAGCGGGCGTCGGGCCGACGCCGAGGATGCCGTTCTCGGAGTGATAGATCACCTCGCGCCCCTCGGGCACGTGGCCCGAGACATGGGTGGGCTTGCCGATCCCGAGGTTCACGTAAGAGCCATCGGGGATGTCCTGCGCGACGCGGGCGGCAAGCTGGGCATCGTCGAGCGCGTTCATCGTCATCACGTTCATGGTCTCACCCCGTATTCCACCACGCCCTTCACGAAGATCCCCGGCGTCACCACGCTCTCGGGATCGAGCGGTGCATCGGAGAGCTCGCGCACCTCAGCCACGGCGTGTTTCGCCGCCATCGCCATCACCGGATTGAAGTTGCGGGCGGTGGCGTGGAAGTTGAGATTGCCCCACTTGTCGCCGCGATCGGCGCGGATCAGCGCGAAATCCGCCGGCAGCGGGGCCTCGAGCACGTAGCCGCGCCCGTCGATCACCCTCGTCTCCTTGCCCTCGGCGAGCTTAGTCCCGTAGGCCGTCGGCGTCAGGAAGCCGCCGAGCCCGGCGCCCGCGGCGCGGATGCGCTCGGCCAGCGTGCCCTGCGGCACCACCTCGAGCGCGACCTCGCCGGCCTCGAAGCGCTGTTCGAACCAGATCGAGCCCGGCGTGCGCGGGTAGGAGCAGATCACCTTGGCGACCCGGCCCGCCTTCAGCAGCTTGGCGATGCCGGTCTCGCCGGCCCCGGCATTGTTCGAGATCACCGTGAGCCCGGTGGCGCCCTGCTCGAGCAGCGCATCGATCAGCCCGAAGGGGATACCGGAGGAGCCGAAGCCCCCGATCATCACCGACGCGCCATCGGTGACCGGCGCGACCGCGCGCGCCAGATCGTCGACACTCTTGTCCATCTGGTCCTCCCTCAGGCTTTCACGGTGTCGCGACGGCGGCCAAGGCCGAGGTTCACCACGATCACCCCGATCAGCACCGCCGCCCCGATCAGGCTGGTGGTGAGCTCGGGGAAGAGGATCAGGATGCCCCCTGCCCCGAAGGCGATGCGGCTGGCGATGCCGATGCGGCCGACCTTGTAGATCCAGCTCTCGAAGGCCGAGGTGATCGCCCAGATCGCCAGCACCGTGAGGCCGACGCGCTCGATGATCTGCAGCCAGCTGCCTTCCATGATCAGCGCCGGGTCGTAGACGAAGATGAAGGGCAGCACGAAGAGCGGCATGCCGAGGCGCATGGCGTGGAAACCGGTCTTCATCGGCTTGGAGCCCGCCACGTTGGCCGCGGTGATCGCCGCCAGCGCCACCGGGGGCGTGATGTAGGAGAGCATGCCCCAGTACAGGATGAAGAGGTGGCTGGCGATCGGGTTGAGCCCGGCCTGCACCAGCGCCGGAGCCAGCAGGATCGACAGGAAGATGTAGCAGGCCGTCACCGTCATCCCCATGCCGAGGACAAAGCTCGTCACCGCCCCCGCGATCAGCATCAGCGCGGTGTTGCCACCGGCGTAGAGCAGCAGCTCGCGCGAGAACGCCCCGGCGACGCCGGTATAGGAGAGGCCGCCGACCACCAGCCCGATGCCCGCCAGCACGGCCACGAGGCTCGCGATGTTGCAGGAGATGTCGAGCAGCAGGTCCTTGGCGCGGGCCAGCGTCAGGCGGGTTTCCTTGCGGAACGCGGTGGCGAGCAGCATCACCACGGAGGCGTAATAGGGCGAGCGCGCTTCCATGCGCAGCCCCATCAGCACGAAGATCAGCACGGCAAGGCTCAGCAGATAGGGCCAGCCGGTCTTCAGCACCGGCCAGATCGGCGGCGTCTCGCTGCGCGGCAGGCCCTTGAGGCCGCGGCGCGCGGCGTACATGTCGACCTGGAACAGCAGCGCCACGTAGAACAGGATCGCCGGGATCACCGCGGCGATCACGATGGTCGAGTACTGCACGCCGAGGAACGAGGCCATGACGAAGGCCACGGTGCCCATCACCGGCGGCATCAGGGTCGCACCGGTGGAGGCGCAGGCCTCGACGGCGGCAGCGTAATGCGAGGGATAGCCCACCCGGCGCATGGTCGGGATCGAGAACGGCCCCGAGGTCAGGATGTTGGAGATCACGCTGCCCGAGAGCGAGCCGAGGATGCCCGAGCCCATCACGGCGACCTTGGCGGGCCCGCCACGGCTGTGGCCAAGCAGCGCCGAGGCCAGCTCCATGAAGAAATCGCTGCCCTTGGTGGCAACCAGCACCGAGCCGAAGATCACGAAGCCGATGACCAGCTCGGCCACCACCTGCATCGGGATGCCGATGATCGATTCAACGCCCAGAACATGGGCGCGGACGGTGCCGATCAGCGAATACTCGGTGCCCCAGAGGAAGCCCGGCATGTAATCGGCATAAAGCGGATAGGTGCCGAAGAGCAGCGCGGTGAACAGCAGGATCGGGCCGCCGGCCCGGCGCACGCCCTCGAGCACCAGCACGATCAGCACCGAGGCGGCAATGTCGGCGCCCAGCGGCGCGTCGTATTCCCAGCCCTTCTGGATGATGTCGAGCCCATGGAAGCCCAGCCAGCCGGCGCTGCCCATCGCCGCGATGGCGAGGATTACATTGAGCCACCAGAACCGGCGCGGGTTCATCGCGGTGGCGGGCAGCGTCAGGAAGGCCAGCGCGAGGAAGATGCCGATCAGGTAATAGAGATAGGCGTTGCCGAGCGGCTGGAACCCGAAAATATTGAGGAGAAACTGCTGGTTGATCGCCATGGTGACGCCAAGCGCGCCAAGCACCATCACGATCGCGCGGATGGCCGTCTGGATGGCGGAGGCGGGCTCGGCATATGCAGCGCTCGCCTCCGGCGCAGCTGCCGCGGGGGTCTGTTCGGAATCCATGATCTCGTCCTGATCTGGCAAGAATTGTCCCCCGGCGGGCGGACCGCCGGGGGCACGATCAGCGCGCGGTGGCTCAGTTCAGGCCGGCGACGACCTCGGCGCGGCGCGCCATCCAGGCGGCGGCGAAGTCTTCTTCCGACAGGCCCTCGTTCTCGGATTTGAAGCTGCCCCAGGCCTCGACGAGCGCGTTCATGCGCTGGGTGCGCTTCTCGTTCCAGGCATCGTCCTCGGCGGTCCAGATGCCCTTTTCCTTGAGGTAGCGCACGGCGCCCTCGTGGAACGGCACGTCGATCGCCGGCTTGCCGGATTTCTCCAGCGTCCAGCGCGCCATGGTGGCGGTACCGTCCTTGTAGAGATCGTAGGTCTCGTCGAGCCCCTTGATGAAGGCATAGACCTCGTCGGCGGATTTCTCGACCGTGGTGGTGATCACCGGGTAGCGGTAGGCGGCCATCTTGGCGATCTCGCCTTCCTTCAGGCCGGCGGCAACGTCCTCGTCGGACGGCCCCATGATCGGCAGCACCTTCAGCAGGCCTTCCCAGCCCGCCGCGTTGTCGGCCTCGAGCGGCGCGTAGTGGATGCCGCGCGGGCTCTCGGCCAGTTCGTAGAGCTGGCTGGTGGTCGGCGTGGTGCAGGTGGCGTCGGATTCGTTGCGCGTCATCGACGACATGGCCGAGGCGTAGGTCGGGAAGGTCACCACCTCGACATCGTCGAGGGTCAGCCCGCCAAAGGCCAGGATGGCCTCGCATTTGACGTTGACCGACGGGTTGCCGGCGACGAAGGCGATGCGCTTGCCACGCGCGTCGGCCACGGTCTCGATGCCGGCATCGCCGGCGGCGATCAGCGTGATGCCCGCCGGGCGGCCGGCCACGGCGCGAAGTTCGCGCGGGCCCCAGTCCGGGGTCGCGAAGTCGAACGCGCCCTCGGCCATGAAGAACGCTTCGGTGGCAAGGAAAGCATAGTCGGCGCGGCCCTGCAGCAGCGGCTGCAGACGGCCGATGCCGCTGCCCGAGGGCTGGATGCGCACGCGGGTGCCGAACTGCTTGCCGAAGGCGTCGGCGATGGCCGAGGCTTCGGCGTAGCCGGCGGAGCCCACATCGTAGGATGTCCACACCATGGTGCCGGGCAGCTCCTGCGCCGATGCGTTCAGGCCGCAAAGCGCCATCAGGCCGCCCACGGCAGCCCCGAGTTTGAATCTGGTCGTCATGTAATCCTCCCAATGCGGCGAGTGCCTGTCCGGCGGCGCATCCTCCTGCGGCCTTGCTCGGGCAACGATCGCGATTTCTCAGCAATCGGCCGGACAGTTCTCTCCCTATGAGCGACAGTGTCTGACTGGCACGTATGATTCAAATGCATTATAAACATATCAGAGATACAGATGAGGCATGAATGGATTTCCGCCAGCTTCGCAACTTCATCCAGGTGGTCGAGCTCAGCAGCATCACCGCCGCGGCCGAGCGTCTGAACATCGCGCAGCCTGCCCTGAGCCGTCAGGTGAAGGCGCTTGAGGAGGAGCTGAGCGTGTCGCTTCTGCGCCGCCACGGGCGCGGCGTCATGCCCACCGAAGAGGGCATCCGGCTGGCCCGCAGGGCCAAGGCGATCCTCGAGGAGGTCGAGGATCTGGCGGGCGATATCTCGGGTCACAGCGCGCCGCTTTCAGGCACCGTGACGCTGGGTCTGCCGCCCACGGTGTCCGAGATTCTGGCCACCCATCTGATCGAGCGGACGATGCAGGACTACCCCGAGGTGAAGCTGCGGATCATCTCGGGATTCAGCGGCCACGTGCAGGATTGGCTGCTGCGCGGCAAGATCGATCTGGGGGTCGCCTACGAAGGTCAGAAATCCCCCTCGATCAAGGCGCAACCGATTATCATGGAACAGCTTTTCCTGATCCAGTCCGCCAATGTCGAAGGCGCCCGCGACGGAGTGCCGATCCATGCCCGCGAGGCGCTGGAACAGCCGCTCATCCTGCCCAATCCCGAGCACGGTCTGCGCGGCCGCGTCGAGGCCATCGCGCATGAGGAGCACATCGATCTCAACGTCGTGCTCGAGATCGACATCCTGCCCACCATGCTCGCCTTCGTCGAGCGCGGGCTGGGCGGAACGATCCTGCCGCTGGTCAGCGTGATCCACCAGGTCCGCGAGGGCCGGCTGATCGCCCGCCCCATCGTGCGGCGCACCATCGACCGGACGCTGGTGCTGATGACGCCGCTGAACCGGCCCGGCTCGCGCCTGACCACCAGCTTCGCCGATTTCCTCACCTCCGAGGTGCACGCGATGGTGGCCTCCGGCCAATGGCCGGGGACAACACTTTGAGCACGAACAGAATGCCCTGAAGGCATTTCTGATATCACAATCATGCCTCTAACGCATTGATAACGATGCGTCAGATCAGGCCGCCCAGCATCAGCCCCGCCAGCATCAGCGACCAGACCGCGAGGATGGCCAGGCAATAGGGGCCGTTCCATCGCAACCCGATGGTCGTCGTGCTGCGCCCGACGATGGCCGAGCAGATCACCAGCGTCGTGATGAAGGGCGAAAGCCCGATCACCGCCGTCCAGCCGCCGGTGATCGCCAGCGCGATGGCGGTGTCGCTGAGCCCGGGCACGGCGAGTTGCGAGCCGATCGCCCCCAGCACCGAGGCCACCACGATCGGGTTCACCCCGATCAGCGCCAGCCCGAAAATCGCGTATGAGATCCCCAGCGCCAGCGCCACCGGGCCGAGCCCCAGCCCCGAGATCACCGCCCGCAGATCCTCGGCCGGGATCAGCTCCAAGAGCACCACCGGCAGGAACCCCGCCGAGGCGAAGACGCCGACCTCCGAGCCCAGCCCGCCGAGCCGCCCCCAGGTGGCGCGTGCCGCCTCGGCCACGCCCGCGACCGGCCCGCCCGGCGCATGGCGGCTCGAGGCCGCCGCCCAGAGCAGCGCGTAGCACGGCACCGCGCAGATCAGCCCCTGCTGGAAGCTCAGCGGCGTCAGTTCGTGAACGAGGAACACCGCCGTGCCCAGCGCCAGCACGTGGCCGACCAGCGCCGCGGCGCCGGTCCAGCTGCCCGGCGGCGGGCTTGGGCGCGGCAGGCCAAGGCGGCGGAAGCGCCGCCCGTCGAGGAAATCGAACAGCCAGCCGATGGCGATGAAGACGAAGGACATGGCAAAGCCGATCGGGCCGAAGCTCAGGTAGCTCAGCCCCGGCACCGCGATCAGGATGGCGTTGGTGGCAAAGCCGAAGGGCGACCAGAGCGAGATCAGCGAAAAGCCCCGGACCACTGCCATGGTCATCCGCCGCAGGCGCGCCTCGCGGGCCTCGGGCGGCAACTGTGCCGCCGCCTCCGACGACATCGAGCGCGTGGCGAGATCGAGCAGCAGCGCCAGCCCGCCGAAATTGATCAGCACGCCAAAGAGATGCCCGCCCCCGGTCATCGCGAGATAGCGCCGCGATGCGGGCTGGCCGGTGACGTAGAGCCCGGCCCGGTGCACCTCCGGCGCGATGGCGGCGGCCGAGCGCAACGTGCCCAGCATGGCGATGAGCGCCGCGAGAAACAGCATCCGGTCGGCGCCCTGCCAGAGCAGCGCCGGCTCGACCCCTTGCCAGAGCGCCGCTCCGAGCCCGGCCAGCGCCATCAGCACCGGCACCCATGTCCCGAAGCCGAACTGGCGTCGAGCGAGCCCGAGGTAGAACACCAGCGCGGCCACCGCCGCGCCGGTCACCAGTTTCGAGTCCACGAAGACCAGCACCAGCGCCGCCAGCATGACCCCCGCCATCAGCACGCGCCGCAGCCCGGCGCTGCCGTCCGCGCCGGCCCTACCGGGGGAGAGGCTGCCCCCCGCCGTCAGCATCCGCGGAACTGCGGCCGCCTCTTCTCGGCAAAGGCTGCGCGGCCCTCGGCGGCGTCTGCGCTGTTGATCAGCGTCGGCTGCAGCGTCGCCTCGTAGTCGAGCGCCTCGGCGAGATCGCGGGCGAACCAGTCGAGGATGAACTGTCGCGCCAGCGGGGCCGTCTCGGCCTCCTTCAGCGCCAGCTCTCCGGCCAGCCGCGCCGCCTCGCCGGGCTCGGCCAGCGCATCGGTGATGCCGAGATCCTGCGCCTCTGGGGCGTCGATCACCCGGTTGTCGAGCAGCAGGCGCCGGGTCTTTGCCGGGCCGATGCGCGCCGGCAGCGTCGCGAAGAGACCCATGTCGGGCATCAGCCCGATCTTGGTGAAGGCGGCGGTGAAGCGCGCCTCGCGCGAGGCCACCACCATCGGGCAGGCCATGGCGAGGGCAAAGCCGCCGCCCGCCGCCCAGCCCTCGATCGCCGCCACCAGCGGCTTGGGGAAGCGCGCCATGCGGGTCACCATGTCGGCGATCACCGAAAAGCGCTCGCGATGGCCGCCGGGGCTGCGCTGACCCTGGTCTCGGATGTCGCCACCGGCCGAGAAATGCCCGCCGGCGCCGGTCAGCACCACGGCGCGCACCGCGTCATCCTCCGCCGCCGCGCCCAGGGCGGCGCGCAGCTCGAGCCGGGCCGCATGGCCGATCGGGTTGCGCCGCGCCGGCTCGTTCAGGGTGATGGTGCAGAGCCCCTCCCCGTCGGTCTTGATCTCGATGCTCATGCCGCCTCCCGTCGCTTGAAGAGCCCGTTGCCGATGGCGATCTTGTCGCGCTCGAGCACCCGCGTGCGGAAGCTGCCGTCGTTCCAGATCTCGGTGCGCAGCGTCTCGCCCGGGTAGACGAAGGCGGTGAAGCGCGCGTCCATCGAACCGAAGCGCGTGGCGTCGTAATCGCACATCACCGCCAACAGCGCGTGCGCCGCGAAGCCGAAGGTGCAGAGCCCATGCAGGATCGGCCGTTCAAAGCCCGCCTTCTCGGCCACGCGCGGATCGAGATGCAGCGGGTTGGGATCGGCGTTCCAGCGGTAATACAGCGCCTGCTCGGGGCGGGTCGGCGTGTCGAACACGTGATCCGGCTCGGTCTCGGGCAGAGCGTGCGCCTGCTTCACCGGACCGTCCGGCCCGCCGAAACCGCCATCACCGCGCAGGAAGGTGGTGCCCCGGCAGGTCGCCAGATGCAGGCCCGTCTCGGCATCGCGGATCTCTTTTTCGTAGTAGAGCAGCGCGCCACGCCCCTCGCCCTTGTCGACAAGCCCGGTGACGCGGGTCTTGCCCACGATGCTGGCCTCGGGCGGGATCGGGTGGTGAAGGGTGATGCCCTGCTCGCCATGCACCAGCTTCAGCGCATCGACCCCGGTCTCGGGGTTGCCGAGCCAGAAGCCGGGATGGCCCAGCACGTTGACGATGGCCGGCATCGCCCGCGCATCATCGGCCAGCGCGCCCACGTAAGCCAGCTGGCGCAGGTCCATCGGATCCTGCCCCATGCCCACGGTAAGCCCGAACCGCGCCACCTCCTCGGCGCCATAGCTCTGGCGCACTTCGGGGATGTCGAAAGTCATCAGGTGGTCATAGTCAATGGCCATCGGCGGTGACCTCCTGCGCGTCGAGCTCGATGACGGCGTCGAGCGCGTAGGCGCCCTGCCCCTCGGGCATCGCGAGCACCGGGTTGAGGTCGATCGAGACCAGCCGTTCACCGGCGCCGGCGGCAAAGACCGAGAGCTTCGAGAGCATATCGGCCAGCGCATCGATATCCGCCGGGGCAGCGCCGCGCGCGCCCTGCAGGATCGCCGCGCTGCGGATCGACAGGATCATCTCGCGCGCCGTCTCGGGGCCGAAGGGACAGGCCCGCAGCGCCACGTCGTTCAGCAGCTCGACGAAGATGCCGCCAAGCCCGAACACCGCCACCGGGCCGAAGGTCGGATCGCGGTTGATGCCCATCAGGCACTCGACCCCGCCCGAGAGCTGCCTGGCCACCAGCACGCCGCTGACCCGGGCCTCTGGGGCATGGGTCGCGGCGGCGGAGAGGATGTCGGCATGGGCGGCGCGCACGCCATCGGCGTCGCGGATGTTGAGCTTGACCGCGCCGATGTCGGACTTGTGCAGGATGTCGGGCGACAGGATCTTCATCACCACCGGGAAGCCGAAACCTTCGGCGGCGGCGACCGCCTCCTCCGCGCTCTGCACTGCCTTTTCGGGCGCGGCCTTGATGCCCGCCTCGGCGAGCAACGCCTTGGCCTCGGCCTCGTCGGGGCTGCTGGCGGGCAGTTGCACGAGCTTCGGCTCCGGCAGCGCGACTTTGGCGGTCGCGGCCTGCGCCGAACCCAGCCGCAGCACCGCGTCGAGCGCGCGCACCGCGCGGCAGGGATCGTTGAAGATCAGGATGCCGGCATCGTCGTAGCGGCGCAGCACCTCGGGCTGGCCCAGCGCACAGAAGGCGATGATGCGGTCGGGAAACGCAGCGCGCAGCGGCGCCATCGCCTCGAGGATGACCTTCGAGAGCGTCTCGCTGCCCGCCACGTAGGTCAGGAAGCAGAGCACGGCGCCATAGCCGCCCTCCTCGAGCCCGGCGCGGGTGAACTGCTCGAGCAGCGCCGGCTCATTCAGCGCCTGCGCGGTGCAGTCGAGCGGGTTGACCGCCGAGGCGTAGGGCAACACTTCGAGGAGCTTGGCCTGCGCGTCCTCGGGCATCGAGGGCATCGGCAGGCCGATGCGCTCGGCCTCGTCGCTGGCCACGATGCCGGCGCCGCCGCTGACGGTGACCACGCCGAGGGAATGCTGCGACGGCAGCACCTTCTTCGAGGCGGCGTAGGCGATATCCATCATCGATTCCGGGTCACGCAGGATGATCGCGCCGTGATCCGAGAGCACCGCATCGGCCACCACCGCATCGCCGGTGAGCGAGGCGGTGTGCGAGGCCGCGGCCCGCGCGCCCACCGCCGAGC
>NZ_JBYNAH010000146.1:0-13380 GCF_059781815.1 Salipiger sp.
GCGCTGCGCCCCTGGCTTCTCTTCGTCAAAAATACTCCCGCCGGAGGCGTCCGGCGGTACCGCTTGCGCAGCGCTCAGCCGCGCCAGGCGAAAAAGCCGGGGCCAGCCTTGGCCAGCAGCTCTTCGGCAAGCGCCCGGCCCATTGCGGGGCCCTCGGCGGCGGGGCCGGTGCGTTCGCCGGCATGGGAGGCGCTGCCATCGGGTGCGAGGATCTCGCCGCGCAGGCGGAGCGTGCCGCCGTCGAGCTCGGCGAGCCCGGCGATCGGGGTCTCGCAGGAGCCGTCGAGGGCGGCGAGGAAGGCGCGCTCGGCGGCCAGGCGGGTGGCGGTGTCGGCGTCGTGGATCGTGGCCAGCATCTCGGCTGTGCGGGCGTCGTCGCTGCGGCGCTCGATGCCGATGGCGCCCTGCGCGATGGCGGGCAGCATGTCGTCGGGCGACATCGCGGTCATCGGGATGTCGGTCATGTCCATGCGGCGCAGGCCGGCCATGGCGAGGAAGGTGGCGGCGGCGACGCCGTCCCCGAGCTTCTTCAGCCGGGTCTGCACGTTGCCGCGGAACTCCACCACCTGCAGGTCGGGGCGGCGGTTCAGCAGCTGCGCCCGGCGGCGCAGCGACGAGGTGCCGACCACCGTGCCCTCGGGCAGGGCAGCAAGCCCGGCATGGCCCGGCGAGATGAAGGCGTCGCGCACGTCTTCGCGCGGCAGGTAGCAGTCGAGCACCAGGCCCTCTGGCTGCTCGGTCGGCATGTCCTTCATCGAGTGCACCGCGATGTCGATGCCGCCCGAAAGGAGCTGCTCCTCGATCTCCTTGGTGAACAGCCCCTTGTTGCCGATCTCCTTCAGCGGCCGGTCGGCGGCGATCATCGCGCGGTCGTCGCCGGTGGTCTTGATGACGACGATCTCGAAGGCGTCCTGCGGAAGGTCGAAGGCTGCGGCGAGGCGATCGCGGGTCTCGTGGGCCTGGGCCAGCGCCAGCGGCGAGCCGCGGGTGCCGATCTTCAGCGGCAAATCGGGGGTCGGAAGCATTGTCATCATGGGCCTGAGCTTTATGTCGCGTGTTCGCCTGTGGCAATGGGGCGTGAATTGACATATTGCCGCCTGCGACACCATCTGGGAGGCCGCGACAATGACCAAGACCATCCTCAGGGCGCTTGCCGGCGAGACCCTGCCCGTGCCGCCGATCTGGATGATGCGCCAGGCCGGGCGCTACCTGCCGGAATACAAGGCGACGCGCGCGCAGGCCGGCGACTTCCTGTCGCTGTGCTACAATCCCGAGCTCGCCGCCGAGGTGACGCTGCAGCCGATCCGCCGCTACGGCTTCGACGCCGCGATCCTGTTTGCCGACATTCTGCTGCTGCCGCAGGCGCTGGGCCACGACCTGTGGTTCGTCACCGGCGAGGGGCCGCGGCTCTCGACCGTGACCACGCAGGCCGAGTTCGACAAGCTGGGCCGTGGCGAGATGATCCACGACACGCTGAGCCCGATCTACGAGACGGTGAAGATCCTCCGCCGCGAGTTGCCGGAAGAGACCACGCTCATTGGCTTTGCCGGCGCGCCCTGGACCGTGGCGACCTACATGATCGCCGGGCGCGGCACCAAGGATCAGGGCCCGGCGCATGCGCTCAAGGCCGAGAACCGCCCCGTCTTCGAGGCGATCATCGAGCGCCTGACCGAGGCCACCATCGATTACCTCTCGGCGCAGGTCGAGGCCGGGGCCGAGGTGGTCAAGCTGTTCGACAGCTGGGCGGGGTCGCTCTCGGGCGAGGATTTCCGGCGCTACGCCCTCGAGCCCGCCAGGATCATCACCCAGGAGCTCAAGGCCCGCCACCCGGGGCTGCCGGTCATCGTCTTCCCGCGGCAGGCGGGGCAGGGCTATGTCGGTTTCCACGAAGCGACCGGCGCCGATTGCGTCGCGGTCGATGACAGCGTCACCCCGGAATGGGCCGCCGAGCACGTGCAGGTCTCGGGCTGCGTGCAGGGCAACCTCGCATCCTCGCACATGGTCACCGGCGGCGACGCGCTGGTCGCGGAGACCCGGCGCGTGGTGAAGGCCTTTTCGAAGGGGCCGCACATCTTCAACCTCGGCCACGGCATCACCCCCGATGCCGATCCCGAGAACGTGCAGCTGATGATCGACACGGTGCGCGAGGGCGCCTGAGCCCGCTTGGCCCGGGCACGATCCGGGTTGCGATGACCTCGCCCCGGTGCGATTGGGGCGGGGAAACAAGCCGGAGATCCCAGACATGCCCTTCACCCTCGCCACCTGGAACATCAACTCGGTCCGCCTGCGCGAGGCGCTGGTCCGCAAGCTGCTGAGCGAGGAGGCGCCCGACGTGCTCTGCCTGCAGGAGTGCAAGAGCCCGGTCGAGAAGATCCCGATGGAGGCGTTCAAGGCGCTGGGCTATGGCCATATCGTGGCGCGCGGCCAGAAGGGCTATAACGGCGTGGCGATCCTGTCGAAGCTGCCGCTGCGCGACGTGGGTGACCGCGATTTCGCCGGGCTGGGCCATGCCCGCCACGTCGCCGCCGAGCTCGAGAACGGTGTGACGGTGCACAATTTCTACGTCCCTGCCGGCGGTGACGTGCCCGACCGCGAGGTCAACGAGAAGTTCGGCCAGAAGCTCGATTACCTCTCCGAGATGCGCGACTGGTTCCGCGCCGACGCGCCGAAGAAATCCATCCTCGTGGGCGATCTCAACATCGCCCCGCGCGAGGATGACGTCTGGTCGCACAAGCAGCTTCTGAAGGTGGTCTCGCACACGCCGATCGAGGTCGAGGCGCTGGCCGAGACGCAGGAGGCCGGTGCCTGGGTCGACATCACCCGCAAGGACATCCCCGAGGGGCTGCTCTATTCGTGGTGGTCCTACCGGGCCCGCGACTGGGACGCCGCCGACAAGGGGCGCCGCCTCGATCACGTCTGGGCGACGCCCGACATCGCCGCGGCCGGGCATTCGAGCCGAGTGCTGCGGGACGCGCGCGGCTGGGAAAAGCCCTCGGACCATGCGCCGGTTTTCTCGACTTTCGATCTCTGAGCGCTAACAACCGCGTGCGGGGAACCGGAAGGTCTTGGCAGGGTTGAGACGAACCCTGTAGGCATAGTTCCATGTTCATCACCGACCTGCGCATCCTGATCTCGGTTCTTGTCGCCATCCTGCTGCCGCTGGCCGTGGGGGTGGCGATCTGGCGCGTGCTGCGCCGGGCGCGCACGCCGCAAGGCTCGGTCGCCTGGGTGGTGTTCCTGCTGGCCGCGCCGTGGTTCGCGCTGCCCGCCTACCTGCTCTTCGGCCATCACAAGCTGCACGGCTTCACCAAGCGCCGTCGCGCCAGCCACCGGCTGATGAAGACCTTCGGCGCCTATGCCCGCACGGTCCAGCCGAGCCGCGACCGCGCCGCCTACAGGCTCTACGAGCGGATCTCGGAGCTGGGGGTGGTCGGCGGCAACCGCTTTGAGCTGCTGATCGACGGCGAGCAGACCTTTCCGGCGATCCACGAGGCCATCGACGCCGCCAAGAGCTATGTGCTGGTGCAGTACTACACCATCGCCGATGACGACACCGGCCGGGCGCTGGCGGACCGCCTGATCGCAGCGGCCGAGCGCGGCGTCGAGGTGCGGGTGCTCTATGATGGGGTGGGCAGCTACAGCCTGCCGGCAAGCTACCGTGAGCGGCTGGTCGAGGCCGGGGTCTCGGTGCTCGACCCGCGCGCCGGCCGCGGCCCGACCTCGCGGCTGCAGATCAACTTCCGCAATCACCGCAAGACCGTGAGTGTGGATGGCGAAATGGGCTTCACCGGCGGGCTCAACGTCTCCGACACCTATCGCGGGCTGAACCCGGAATTCGGCCCTTGGCGCGACACCCATCTGCGGCTCGAAGGGCCCACCGTGGCGCAGCTCCAGCTCGCCTATGTCGAGGATTGGCACTGGGCCACCGACGAGGCGCTGGGCGAAAAGCTGCACTGGACGCCGGCGGCGCAGGAGGACGGCGCCGACGCGGTGGTGGTGCCCTCGGGCCCGGTCGACGAGCTCGACAGCGGCTCGCTGTTCTATTTCTCGGCCATCACCGCCGCCCGCGAGCGGCTCTGGATCTCGTCGCCCTACCTGGTGCCCGACGAAGAGGTGTTCGCGGCGCTGAAGGCGGCGGCGCTGCGCGGCGTCGACGTGCGGGTGCTGGTGCCGGAGGTGCGCGATCACTGGCTGACATGGCTTGCGGCCTTCACCTATTTCGACGAGCTGCGCGCCGCGGGCGTGCAGATCTGGCGCTACCAGCCGGGTTTTGTGCACCAGAAGGTGGTGGTCTGCGACAGCGAGTTTGCCGGTGTCGGCACCGCCAATCTCGACAACCGCTCCTTCCGCCTCAACTTCGAGACCATGGTGGCGGTGTTCGACGAGCGTTTCGCCGCTGAGGTCGCCGACATGCTTGAGGCCGATTTCGCCGCCTCCGAGAAGCTCGAGACCAGCTTCGACGAGCAGCCGCTCTGGCTGCGCGCCGGTGCCCGGGTCACCCGGCTGTTCTCGCCGGTGCTCTGAGAGGGACGGCGGGGCATGAAAATCGCGAGCTACAACATCCGCAAGGCGCTGGGCACCGACCGCCGCCGCGATCCGGCGCGCATTCTCAAGGTGCTCAACCAGATCGACGCCGACGCGGTGCTGCTGCAGGAGGCCGACCTGCGGCTCGGCCCGCGCCCCACGGCGCTGCCGCGCTTCCTGATCTCGCAGGAGACCGAGTACGAGGTCGCAGACCTTGCGATCAACGATGTCAGCATCGGCTGGCACGGCAACGCCATCCTGCTGCGCCGCGGGCTTGCGGCGGACCGGCTTGAGCGCATCGAGCTGCCGGGGCTGGAGCCGCGCGGCGCGGTGCTGGCCGAGGTCGGCGGGGTGACGCTGGTGGGCGCGCATCTGGGGCTGATGCGGCGCTACCGCCTGCTGCAGATGACCGCCATCCGCGAGCACCTGAAGGGGCGCGAGGCACGGGCGCTGATCGCCGGCGATTTCAACGAATGGTCCGACGTGCGCGGCTATGAGCCGTGGGAAAAGAACTTCGAGCTGCTGCTGCCCGGGCGCAGCTACCACGCGCGCAGGCCCTTCGTGGCGCTCGACGGCATCGCCCACGGGCGCGGGCTGCGCATCGCCGGGATGGGGGTCGAGCAGGGCGGCGCGGCGCGGGTGGCCTCGGATCACCTGCCGATCTGGGCCCATCTGGAGCACGTCTAGGGCCGGTTTTCCGGCCCGGAGGCCCCCTGCGGTCGTCCGTCACCCTTGCAACGCAGCAGCGCATGCGCCATCTGTCCCTGCAACGTGACCGCAAGCAGCGGAGGACAAGATGCTGGAACTGGGTGGCAATACGCAGGCGCCGAAGGGCGACCTCATCAAGGACGTGACCGAGGCCGACTTCATGGCCGAGGTGGTCGACAAGTCGCAGGAGGTCCCGGTGATCGTGGACTTCTGGGCGCCGTGGTGCGGCCCCTGCAAGCAGCTCGGACCGGCGCTCGAGGCCGAGGTGACCGCCGCCAAGGGCGCCGTGGTCATGGCCAAGGTCAATGTCGACGAGGCCCAGATGATCGCCGGCCAGATGCGCATCCAGTCGATCCCGACGGTTTACGCCTTCTACAAGGGCCAGCCGATCGACGGCTTCCAGGGCGCGCTGCCGCCCTCCGAGCTCAAGGCCTTTGTCGAGCGCGTGGTGCAGGCCGCCGGCGGCGACGCCAGCGGCGGGCTTGATGCGGCGGTCGACGCCGCCGAGGAGATGCTCGAGCAGGGCGCGGCCACCGACGCCGCCCAGACCTTCGCCGCGATCCTCGAGGAAGACCCGGCAAACGCCCGCGCCTATGCGGGCTTCGTGCGGTCGCACATCGCCATGGACGATCTCGATCAGGCCGAGGCGGTGCTCAACGGCGCTCCGGTCGAAATCTCCAAGAGCCCCGAGCTGGAAGCCGCGCACGCGCAGCTCGAGCTTGCCAAGCAGGCCGCCGATGCCGGCCCCGTCGCTGAGCTGACCGCGGCGGTCGAGGCCGATCCGGCCAATCATCAGGCCCGCTTCGACCTCGCGCAGGCGCTGTATGCGATGGGCGATGCCGAGGCCGCGGTGGCGCAGCTTCTCGAGCTGTTCAAGCGCGACCGCGAGTGGAACGACGGCGCCGCGAAAGCCCAACTTTTCACCATCTTCGAGGCGCTGAAGCCGAACGATCCGGTGGTGCTGAACGGGCGCCGCAAACTCAGCTCGATGATATTTGCCTGAGGCCCCCGGCGCACTAGCTGGGCTTGCATGGCGAAACACATCGATCTGCCGGGAACGATCCCGATCTTTCCCCTTCCGGGCGCGCTGCTGTTGCCGCGCGCGCGGCTGCCGTTGCACATTTTCGAGCCGCGCTACCTTGCGATGCTCGACGACGCGTTGAAGACCGAGTCGCGGCTGATCGGCATGCTTCAGCCCGACCCGCTGTCGCAGCGCGAGGGCGGTGACGGTCTGTACAAGATCGGCTGCGCCGGGCGGGTGACCCAGTTCTCCGAAACCGAGGACGGGCGCTACATGATCACCCTCACCGGCATGTCGCGGTTCCGCGTCCGGCAGGAGATCGAGAGCTTCACCCCCTATCGCCGCTGCGAGGTGACCTGGGACGGGTTCGATCGCGATCTCGAGCCGTCGGAGAGCGATCCGAGCTTCAGGCGCGAGTCCTTCCTTGCCCTGCTCGACCGCTATTTCGAGGCCAAGGGCCTGTCGGCGGACTGGGGGACGCTCAAGGAGGCCGATGACGAGCTGCTGGTGAACTCGCTCTCCATGCTGCTCGATTTCGACCCCGAGGAAAAACAGGCGCTGCTCGAGGCGCCGTCGCTGCAGACCCGGCGCGAGACGCTGGTGACGCTGATCGAATATGCCCTTCGGGGCGGTGGCGCAGAGGACCGCGTGCAATGACCGAAGCCGAAACATCCCCCACGGCGTTTGACCGCCGCATGCTCGAGGCACTGGTCTGCCCGGCGACCCAGCACCGGCTCGACTACGATCTCGAGCGGCAGGAGCTGATCAGCAAGGCCGCGGGTCTCGCCTATCCGATCCGCGATGGCATCCCGGTGATGCTGGTCGACGAGGCCCGCCGCCTCGAAGACTGAGAAGAGCGAGACGTTTCGCCGCTTGCCAACGCCGCCCCGCCAGAAGAATGATCGCACCCGGATGACAGGCGATCGGTTGACGGGGCAGGGCCATGCGGCAGGCACTCATTCTCTCTTTCCTACTGAGCGCGCCGGGGCTGGCCCCGGTGAATGCGGCCAGCGCCGAAGACGGCGCGGCCTATTTCCGTCAGGCCTGCTGGCGCTGTCACCGGAGCGTCGCAGAGCTCCTGGCACCGCTGGCACCGGAAGATAGCGCGCAGATCGACAGCTTCCTCGCCCGCCACCATGCGCCCGATCCGGAGCTGCGGGCGGCGCTTGTGGCGTGGCTCCTGTCTCAGACCAGCGAGTAGGCGGCGACGGCGGCGGCAAGCGCGGCGAAGATCGTCGCGAACCCGGCCATCATCCGGTGATCCTTGCGCGAGAGCGGCCCCGCGCCGTAGCTGAAGCGCTCGTAATGGATCCGTGAGAGCGGCACACCAAGATCGTTGAGCGTATTGGTGAGCGTGGTCATCAGCGGCCCCGGTCCGCAGATCATCACCTCGACCCGGGCCGGATCGAGTCCGGCGAGAAGCTGGCGCATCTGCGCCTCGCCGAGCCTGCCCTGCGCGATCTCGCCGCCGGCAGTGCGGCTCGCGGTCAGCAGCGGCGTCACGCCCAGCGTTTCCAGCGCCGGGCGGTACATCTCGTCGGGGATCATGTCGGACGCGTCATGCACGGAGTAGGCAAAGCGCAGCGGGCAATCGCAGCCGTCGCGCGCGAAGGTTTCGAGCATCGACAGGATCGGCGCGATACCGACGCCACCGGCGATCAGGATGAGCCCGTCGCGTTCCAGGGCGCCGGGGCCGAAGCTGCCATGTGGCCCGTCGATGGCGACACGGGTGCCCGGCGCGACCGCGTCGAGCGACGAGGTGAAATCGCCAGCCTCCTGGATCAGCAGCCGCAGCCGCTTTGCGCCGGGGGCGGAAGCGATGGAGAACGGGTGATCGTGCAGCGGCAGGCGCTGGCCGCCGACGCTGGCCCAGACGAACTGGCCGGGGCGGAAATCGAGACGGTGGCCGCGCGGGTTCTCGAGCAGCATCTCGTGGATGCGCGGTGTGACGCGGCGGAGGCCGGCAACGGTCCAGCACTGGCTCGGCGGGCGGGTCAGGCGGCGGGCATAGATCCAGTGCGCGGGCAGGGTGACGGCGGCGGCGAAGCCGGCCCAGAACGCGCTGCGCGTGGGGCTGAGAAGCCCGTCGCTGAACAGGTGCGCCAGCACCAGCCCGACCAGCGCCAGCGCCCCCAGCGCGTGGCTGCCGCGCCAGATCTGGTAGCGCACCGGCAGCCGGTTGCGCAGCAGCGCCAGGAGCACCAGCAACGCCAGCAACAGCAGAGCCATCCGCGCGTCCCAGAGCCGCTCGCCGGTCATCAGCGTCTCGAAGCGCCGGGCGATGCGGTGCGGACGGTCCGGGTCGGGCAGCCCGATCATAAGTGCCAGATGAGCCAGCGCGAAGGCCAGCGCCATCGGCGCGGCCCATTTGTGGAACGCCATGGTGATGTCGATGCCGATGCGGCCCGAGACCGCCTCGAAGCGCCCGCTCGAGATCATCTGGAGAAAGATCATTCCCGCCGCAACGGTCCCGGCGGCGGCGCCGAGCTGCACCGTGAGCTGCCGGTGGGTCTCGCCCAGCAGGGCGGCCAGCGCGAGCGGCAGCAGCACGGCGCCGATATAGATCAGCGCAAGGGTCAGCGGGGGAATGCCCCGGTGATTGCCTCTATGGCTTGGAAGATCCGACATCCGGCCCTCCATCGGTTTCTGGCGCGAGTCTGCACCCGCGCCGGAACCTGCGCCTTGAGCCGCGTCAAAGCGCGATATCGAGCGCCCGCTTGAACATCTCCGCGTCGACATTGCCGCCCGAGACGGTGCAGATCACCGCGTCGCCCGCGATCTCGTCGCCACGGAACAGCGCCGAGGCCAGCGCCACCGCGCCGCTGGGCTCGGCGACGATCTTGAGGTGGCGGAAGGCGAGTTGCATGGCCTTGAGCGCCTCCTCCTCGCTGACCGCAAGGCCCGGCCCGCAGAGGCGCTGCATGATCGGGAAGGTCAGGTTGCCGGGCTGCGGGGTGATGATCGCGTCGCAGATATTGCCAGAGAGCTGAGCGTTGCGGGCGATGGCGCCCTCGGCCAGCGAGCGCTTCACGTCGTCGAACCCCTCGGGCTCGGCGGGGCGCACGCGCAGGCCGGGCGCCCTGGCCTCGAGCGCCAGCGCGATGCCCGAGGTCAGCCCGCCGCCGCCGCAGCAGACGATCACGTCGGCCTCGGTCACGCCGGCCTCCGCTGCCTGCTCGGCGATCTCGAGCCCGCAGGTGCCTTGTCCCGCGATCACCTCGGGCTCGTCGAAGGGCTTGATCAGCGTCAGCCCGCGCTCGGCAGCGAGCCGGGCACCGATCTCGTCGCGATCCTCGCTGGCGCGGTCATAGGGAACCACCTCGCCGCCGAGCCCGCGGGTGCCGGCGACCTTGGCGGCGGGCGCGTCCGAGGGCATGACGATCACCGCCGGGATCCCGTGCAGCCGCGCCGCCGCTGCGATGCCCTGCGCGTGGTTGCCCGAGGAGAACGCGATCACCCCCTGCTGGCGGACCTCCGGATCGAGCGCCGAGATAGCCGACCACGCGCCGCGGAACTTGAAGCTGCCGGTGTGCTGCAGGCATTCCGCCTTCACGAAGACCCGCCGCCCGGCGATTTCGTCGAGGAACGGGGAGGAGAGCAGCGGCGTGCGGCGGGCGTGACCGGCGAGCCGCTTTGCGGCCGCCTCGATGCGGGCGATGTCCATGCGATGTCCTGTGGTTCGGAATGTGGGCGGAGCCTGCGCCGGGGCCCGGGGGGTGTCAACGGGGGTTGCGGCGCGGGGCGTGCGGGGGCAGTGTCCGGCGCGATGATCGAACGGCAGCACAGCGCGGACGGGGTGACGTCGCGGGCGTATTATTCGCCCTGCGAGCGCTACCGCTACGGGCTCGAACGGGTCTGGGGCGCGGGGCCCTCGCTGCTTTACGTGATGCTCAACCCCTCGACCGCCGACGAGCTGCGCAACGACCCCACCATCGAGCGCTGCCAGCGCCGCGCGGTGCAACTGGGCTTCGGCGCGATGCGTATCGCCAACCTCTTCGCCTGGCGCGCCACCCGGCCCGAGGATCTGCGCAAGGCGCGGTCGCCGGTGGGCAAGGAGAACGACGCGCTGCTGTACGACTGGCACGCCGAGGCCGACATGACGCTCGCCGCCTGGGGCGTGCACGGCGCGCACAGAGGGCGGGGGCCGGCGCTGGCGGCGGCGCTGCCCGGCGCGCTGCATCACCTCGGCCTGACCCGCGACGGCCACCCGCGCCACCCGCTCTACGTCTCCTACAGCATCGCCCCGTCGCTCTGGACGGGCGCCGAACGCAACCCGGGACCGCGCGCGAAGTAGCAGGCGGTTAACCCTGAGCCGCGATATCCGTTGAGTCGGAGCCTCTGGCGCGGGACACTCTGCCCGCGTCGTATGTGCGAGGTTTGCGGATGCTCTGGTTGGCGAGTCTGATGGGGATGATGGTGCTGGGATCGGTGGCGATCGTCAGCACGCAGGAGCTTGGCCAGGGCGACGAGGAAGAGACACCCGACGAGGCCGAAGAGACCGGGCCGCGCGGCATCATCGCCTCGGGCACCGAAGGCCCCGATACGCTGGAGGGCAGCGACGAGACAGATCTGCTCGCCGGGCTTGGCGGCAACGACCTGATCGACGGGCAGGGCGGCGATGACGAGTTGGTGGGCGGCGAGGGGGCCGACACGGTGCTCGGCGGCGATGGCAACGATACGCTGCATGGCGATGCCGGGGGCGACCTGCTGATGGGGCTTGGCGGGGCGGACCTGCTCTTTGCCCATGATGGCGGCGGCGCGCTCGACGGGGGCGACGATGACGATGAGCTTCAGGGCGGTCTGTCGGCGGATTCCCTGCTGGGCGGTGCCGGGGACGATGCGCTGCACGGGCGCGAGGGCGACGACACGCTGATCGGCGGTGCCGGGCAGGACACGCTGTTCGGCGGCTGGGACGATGACGTGATCTCGGGAGTTATCCGGGGCGAAGATGGCGGCGATACCGACGAGCTCGATTACCTGAACGGGGGCGACGGCAACGACACGCTCGAGATCGGTGCGCGCGACGTGGCCTCTGGCGGCGCGGGCAGCGACCAGTTCGTGCTCGGCTCGTGGATCCGCGACGACCAGAGCGCCATGCTGATGGATTTCGACCCCGGGCAGGACCAGATGCTGATCGTCTACGACGACAGCGACGGGGCGGATGCGCCCGAGGTCGAGCTGCGCAGCAGCGCCGAGATGCCCGGCCTGACCGAGATCGTGCTGGATGGCGATGTGCTTGCCGTCATGCCGGACGCCACCGCGCCGTCGATCGAGGCCATCGTGCTGCTGGGCGAGAGCGCGGCAGAGCTTGCCGGGGCGGCCTGAGCCGCCGATCCCGGGGCGGCGCGGGATTTTCCTTTCCAAGCCGCCGGAATCGCCCTATACGCGCGCATCCGCTCCATTCGGGGGCGGGTTTCTCCATGGGCCCTGCTGGACGACATCCCGGCTTGCGCCATCCACACCAACCGATCAAGGAGACCCCGATGTCGATCACCGTCGAAGAAAAGAACCGCCTGATGAAGGAATTCGCCACCAAAGAAGGCGATACCGGCTCCCCTGAAGTTCAGGTGGCCATCCTCACCAGCCGCATCACCACCCTGACCGAGCACTTCAAGACCCACAAGAAGGACAACCACTCGCGTCGTGGCCTTCTCAAGCTCGTGGCCCAGCGCCGCAAGCTGCTGGACTACCTGAAGGGCAAGGAAGAGGCCCGTTACCAGGACCTCATCAAGCGTCTCGGCATCCGCCGCTAAGACGTGCCGGGCCCCGCGCCCGACCAAGGTTACGAGCGCCCGTTCCGAAAGGAGCGGGCGTTTCGCGTTAAGGCCTCGTGCCGTCAGCAAAATTCCGCTGTCGCATCGCCGTTGTCGAGCCGGCGGGTTGAAAGCGGCGCGGGGGCTTCCGATCTCTGGGCGAGAATGGTGCAGCGCGGGTTTTCCTTTCAATCATGGACAAAACCCTGTATGGCCGCGCCATCTGAGACGTGACGCCCTTGGCCCCCGGGCGCGTGCAGGAGGATAGGGGGCGGCGGCAATGGGGCCGCCACGAAAACGGGAGACGCGGGAGGGCCCGCGAGTGCTCCCTCACAGGATATGAACATGTTCAACATTACGAAGAAATCGATGCAGTGGGGCGAAGAGACGCTCACGCTGGAATCGGGCAAGGTCGCCCGTCAGGCCGACGGCACCGTCATCGCCACCCTGGGCGAGACCTCCGTCATGGCCAACGTGACCTTCGCGAAAGAGCCGAAGCCGGGTCAGGATTTCTTTCCGCTGACCGTCCACTACCAGGAAAAATACTACGCCGCGGGCAAGGTGCCCGGCGGCTTCTTCAAGCGTGAAGCGCGTCCGACCGAGAAAGAGACGCTGACCGCACGCCTGATCGACCGTCCGATCCGCCCGCTGTTCGTCCCCGGCTTCAAGCACGAAGTGCTGGTGATGTGCACCGTGCTGAGCCACGACCTCGTCAACGACCCCGACATCGTCGCGATGATCGCCGCCTCGGCTGCGCTGACCATCTCGGGCGTGCCGTTCATGGGCCCGATCGCCGGTGCGCGCGTTGGCTTTGAAGATGGCGAATACGTGCTGAACCCGACCGTCGACGACATGCAGGGGCTGCGCAACAACCCCGAGCAGCGTCTCGACCTCGTCGTCGCCGGCACCAAGGACGCCGTGATGATGGTGGAATCGGAAGCCTACGAGCTGACCGAGGAAGAGATGCTGGGCGCGGTGACCTTCGCCCACGAGCAGATCCAGCCGGTCATCGACCTGATCGTCTCGCTGGCCGAAGACTGCGCCAAAGAGCCGTTCGACTTCCAGCCGCCGGATTACTCGGCGCTGTATGAGGTCGTGAAGGGCCTTGGCGAAGACAAAATGCGCGCCGCCTACGCGATCACCGACAAGCAGCAACGTGTTGCCGCCGTCTCCGCCGCCAAGGAAGAGATCAAGGGCCAGCTCTCGGAAGAGCAGCTCGAGGACGCGAACCTCGGCTCGGCGCTGAAAAAGCTCGAGTCGACCGTGCTGCGTGCCGACGTGGTCAAGAACAAGCGCCGCATCGACGGCCGCGCGCTCGACCAGGTGCGCCCGATCCAGTCGGAAACCTCGGTGCTGCCGCGGACCCACGGTTCG
>NZ_JBYNAH010000375.1:0-2392 GCF_059781815.1 Salipiger sp.
CTCCGGCTTCGAGGAGGACAGCCGCACCTTCGTGGCGATCCACAACCCGCCGCTGCGGCTCATCGTGGTGGGCGCGGTGCATATCGCCCAGGCGCTGGTGCCGATGGCGCGCATCGCGGGCTACGACCCGGCCATCGTCGACCCGCGCGAGACCTTCGGCGCCGCGGCCCGCTTCCCCGGCGAGACCCTGCTCAACGAGTGGCCCGACGAGGCGGTGGAGCAGCTTGGCCTCGACAGCCGCACCGCGCTGGTGCTGCTGACCCACGATCCCAAGCTCGACGACCCGGCGCTCACCCTGGCGCTGCGCTCGCGCTGCTTCTACATCGGCGCGCTGGGCTCCACCCGCACCCATGCCAAGCGCGTGGCGAGGATGCAGGAGGCGGGCTTTACCGAGGCCGAGATTGCCCGCATCCACGGCCCCGTCGGGCTCGATATCGGCGCCGCCGGCCCCTCCGAGATCGCCGTCTCGATCCTCGCGCAGATGACCGCCGTGCTGAGGAAGGGCGCGTGAAATTCGGCCCGGTCCCGGTGGCCGAGGCGGCGGGCCACGTGCTGGCCCATTCCGAGGCCTTGCCCTCGGGGCGCCTGCGCAAGGGGACGGTGCTGAGCCCGGCCAATCTCGCGGCGCTGACCGCGGCCGGCCTCACCGACGTGGTGGTCGCCCGGCTCGAGCCCGGCGATGTGGCGGAGGACGAGGCGGCAGCGCGGCTCGCCCGCGCCATCCTGCCCGATCCGGAGAGCGCCGGCCTGCGCATCGGCGCCGCCACCACTGGCCGTGTCAACCTGCACGCCACCGGGATCGGCGTGGTGGCGGTCGATGCCGCCCGCATCAATGCCATCAACGCGGTGCACCCGATGATCACCGTGGCCACGGTGCGCCCCTTCCAGAGCCTGCCCGAGCGCGGCATGGCGGCAACGATCAAGATCATCTCCTACGCCGTGCCCGGCGCCGCCCTCGACGCCGCCTGCGCCGCCGCCGCAGGCGCGCTCCGCCTCTGCCCGGTGACCCGCAAGAGCGCCCAGCTCATCGAGACGGTGATCGGCGCCGGCCCGCCGCAGAAGGGCCGCCGCGCGGTGGCTGCCCGCCTCGCCCGCATGGGCGTGCCGATGCTGCCCGACGTGGCTGTGGCGCATGACATCGCCCCGCTCGCCGCCGCCATCGCGTCAAGCGAGGCCGAGATCATCCTGATCCTCACCGGCTCCGCCACCTCCGACCTGCACGACACCGCCCCCGAGGCGCTGCGCGCCGCCGGCGGCGAGGTCAGCCATTTCGGCATGCCGGTCGATCCCGGCAACCTGCTGTTCTTCGGCAGGCTCGGAGACCGCCCGGTGATCGGCCTGCCGGGCTGCGCCCGCTCGCCGGCCCTCAACGGCGCCGACTGGGTGCTCGAGCGCATGCTCTGCGGCATCGAGGTCAGCCCCGGCGAGATCAGCGCCATGGGCGTCGGCGGCCTCCTCAAGGAACCTCCCTCGCGCCCGCGCCCGCGCGAGTCCTGAGCCCGCCGCACGCCCTCGTCTTCTCTGGTTCGAAAATACCTCGGGGGAGGCCGCGCGTCCTGCGCGGACGGGGGCAGCGCCCCCAAAAGACCCTGCCCAGGCAGCCGGAAGCCGTCCAAACGCCCGACCGCGCAAAGAAAAACCCGCCGGCAAAGCGGCGGGTCGGTCTGTCGTCTCGTAGGGGCAGGCTTACTTCGCCAGCGGCCCGATCATCATGATCATCTGGCGGCCTTCCATCTTCGGCATGTTCTCGATCTTGCCGAGCTCCTTGACGTCCTCGGCCACCCGCTCAAGCAGCTCGCGGCCAAGGTTCTGGTGCGCCATCTCGCGACCGCGGAACCGCAGGGTGATCTTCACCTTGTCGCCCTTCTCGAGGAACTTCAGCACGTTGCGCATCTTGACGTCGTAGTCGTGGGTGTCGGTGCCGGGACGGAACTTCACCTCTTTGACTTCGATGATCTTCTGCTTCTTGCGGGCTTCGGATTCGCGCTTCTGCTGTTCGTACTTGAACTTGCCGAAGTCCATGATCTTGCAGACCGGCGGATTGGCATTGGGCGAGATCTCGACGAGATCGAGCCCGGCCTGCTCGGCCAGCTCCATCGCACGTCGCGGGGGCTGGACGCCCAGGTTCTCGCCTTCGGCGCCGATCAGACGGATTTCGGGGGCCCGAATGCGATCGTTGACGCGGGGGCCGGTGTCGCGCGTGGGGGGCGCGTTATGAGGTCTGCGAGCTATGGTATCGGTCCTTTTACCGTGAACACTTTGGAGGCGCAAAATAGGCGTGCCGCCCCATTGTTTCAAGCGATTATTGGCCTGTGCATGGCAGATCTGCACCGCCTCCCGCAGCCGCCGCCGCCGCGGGAGGCGCGGCGGCGCTTCGCCGGGCGCGACGCCG
>NZ_JBYNAH010000376.1:0-2392 GCF_059781815.1 Salipiger sp.
CGCACCGCGACGCCCTTCTTGTCGAGGATCGTCGAGATGTCATGCGCGTGGGCCGCGCCGTCGAGGGTGAAGGAGAAGATCGCCGCCTTGCCCGGGGCGTGGCCCTGCACCTGCAGCCAGTTCAGCCCGGCGAGCCGCTGCTGCGCATAGGCCGCGATGCGCGCCTCGTGCGCGGCCACGTTCTCCATGCCGAGCTGCATCATGTACTCGAGCGCCACGCCAAGGCCGATCTGCTGCACGATGCCTGGCGTGCCGGCCTCGAACTTCATCGGCGGATCGGCATAGGTGACGCAGTCCTTGTGGACCTCGCGGATCATGTCGCCGCCGCCAAGGAAGGGGCGCATCTCTTCCATCCGCTCCTTGCGGATCCAGATCGCGCCCGAGCCCGAGGGGCCGTAAAGCTTGTGGCCGGTGATGGCGTAGAAATCGCAGCCCATCTCCTCGACATTGACCGGCATGTGCACCGCGCCCTGCGAGCCGTCGACCAGCACCGGCACGCCGCGTTCGCGCGCCGCGGCGCAGATCGTCTTCACATCGACCACGGTGCCCAGCACGTTCGACAGCTGGGTGATCGCGACGAGCTTCGTCTTCGGCCCAATCGCGTCGATGACCTTCTGCGGGTCGAGCGCGCCGGTCTCGTCGACATCGACCCACTTGATCACCACGCCCTGCCGTTCGCGCAGGAAATGCCAGGGCACGATATTGGCGTGGTGCTCCATCACCGACAGCACGATCTCGTCGCCCGGCTCAAAGCGCGGCATGGCCCAGGAATAGGCCACGAGGTTGATGCCTTCCGTGGTGCCGGAGGTGAACACCACCTCCTCTTCGTCCTTGGCACCGAGGAAGCGGGCGATGATGCCGCGCGTGCCCTCGTATTTCTCGGTGGCGAGGTTCGACAGGTAATGCAGGCCGCGATGGACGTTGGCGTATTCCTCGGCATAGCCGCGCGTCACCGCGTCGATCACCACCTGCGGCTTCTGCGCCGAGGCGCCGTTGTCGAGATAGACCAGCGGCTTGCCGTTCACCTCCCGGGAAAGGATCGGGAAGTCTTTGCGGATTTCGGTCACGTCATACATCAGATCGCCATCGCGTTGGGGCTTATGCCCATCAGGGATACGAGCAGGCTCATCGCCATGACAAGGACAAGCCCGCCGATCACGAGCACGGCAAGCGCCCGCAGCAGGTTGTCGAAGCCATGAGCCACGTCGAGGAAATTCAGGATAATGTAGATCCCGGCAAGGAAGCCAAGCACCGCGAGGATCGAGGCCAGCGCGCCCGAGACCAGCGCCGCCACCGCAACGATGGCCTGCCAGATCAGCCGGATGGCCTGCAGCCATGTCAGCAGCAGCGCGAGGTCTTCCGCCCGGCCCTTGCCGCCAAGCATCCGCCCGGTTCCGGTCAGGACCATCACCGAGACCAGCAGCATCACGCCCAGCAACGCGCCGAAGAGCACCGGGCTCATGACGAAGGGCAGCGCCCCTGCCCCCATGCTGGCCTGCAGGATGCCCATCGCGAGCGCGTTCAGCGCCACGACCAGCGCCATCGCGGTCAGGATGGCCTCGTGGCTGAGCCGCGCCGCGATCAAGAGCTGCGCCACCTCGCGCGGGGCGGTGACGGTCTGCCACGCCAGACGGAAAACCCCTGCCGGCGTCATGCGGTCTCAGCCTTCTGCGCAGCGACAAGGCCCGAGAGCCAGAACCAGACGAACACCGCGAACCAGACAAGGCCCACGATGGTGAGCTGCAGCCCCGGCCCCATCAGCCCGGCCACCAGCCCGTTCAAGAGCACCAGCGGCGTTGCAGCCAGCAGCGCCCAGAACAGCGCCAGCCGCGCGCCATAGGCGCTGCCCTTCCCGCCGAAAAGCTTCGCGACGAGATGGCTCAGGAAGGCGATGAGGTAGAAGAGAAGCGGCGCCAGCACGAGCCATGCCAGCAGCGCCCCGCCCAGAAGCGGGTTCAGCTCGGTCTCTTCCAGATGCGCCTGTCGCGACAGGGCCGGCATCTGCGCGATGAAGAACAGCGCGCAGGCCGCCATGACGAGCATCAGCGCACGGTCTTCGCGCGGCCCCGGCGGGAGGAGCCGCCCGCCGACCATGGCCCGCCCCCCCAAGGTGGGCCGGATTTCGCGCGAGAGCGACATCAGCCGCGGCGCCGCAGCAGCCAGGCTTCGACGCGCTCGACGATCTCTTCCTGCAGACCCTCGTCCTCGATCTCCTGCACCGCTTCCGCGATGAAGGCGATGGTCAGCAGGTCTTCGGCGATGCCGCGCGGCAGGCCGCGGGCGCGCAGGTAGAAGAGACCCTCCTCGTCGATCGCACCCGAGGTCGAGCCGTGCGAGCAGGCCACGTCATCGGCGTAGATCTCGAGCTCGGGCTTGGCGAGGAACTGGCTGT
>NZ_JBYNAH010000377.1:0-2388 GCF_059781815.1 Salipiger sp.
GAAGACGTCAGGGGCGCGGAGCAACAAGCCGAACATTTTTCAAAGGCACTCATTTTCAGGCAGGATTTCTGCGCTATTGTTTACTTCATGGGCATTTTTAAAACATGTCTGTGCGGCGCCTGCGTCGCCCTCTGGGTCGCTTCCGCCGCGGTGGCCGCCCCGGCGCAGACCGCGGAGCGGGCGCGGGTCTTCGCCAGCTGCGCGGGCCGCCTTTCGGCCACCATCGAACATGCCTGGCTCACCAATCTCGGGGACAGCGCCGCCGAGCAGCGCCAGCGCCGCGGCTTCGAAGACCTGATCGCGGCCATCCTGCCCGATGCGCTTGCTGCCGGACTCGACGGGCCGCGCATCCTGCACCAGCGCATCGCGGCGAAATTCGCGCAGGCCCGGCTGCTGCAAACCGCGAGCTTCCACCGCGACACGCGGCGTGCCGCCCGCGCCCGCCGGCTGGCGGACCGCGAGATGGCGCGCTGCGCCGCGCTCCTGCCGCGCTAGAGCGGCGATTTTTGCCCCTTGCCAATCGCTTCGCAGAGCGCGAAACCTGTGGCCATGGCGCGCAATGACGACAACCCCGCAGATCCGTTCAAGAAGGCCCTGGCCGAGGCGACCAAGGTCATGGCCGACGATTCCGACCTGACGGTGAACTACACCGTCGATCCCTCCGGGGTCTCGGGCGACATCATGCGCCTGCCTCAGGTCAGCCGCCGCATGACCCGCGACGAGGTTCTGCTCGCCCGCGGCACCGCCGACGCGCTGGCGCTCTACCGCCGTTACCACGATGCCGGCACCCACGCCCGCTACGCGCCTCCGGGCGACATCGCGCGCGAGCTCTACGAGGCCATGGAGACCGCCCGTTGCGAGGCCATGGGCGCGCGCGACATGCCCGGCACCGCCGGCAATATCGACGCCAAGATCGGCCACGATGCGGCGCGCCGCGGCTATGGCCAGATCACCCAGCCCTCCGAGGCGCCGCTGCCGGTGGCCGCGGGCTACCTGATCCGCCATCTCGCCACCGGGCGCGACCTGCCCAAGGATGCCGATCACGTCATGCAGCTGTGGCGCGGCTTCATCGAGGAGCAGGCCGGCGGCACGCTGGAAGAGCTCGAGGACACCCTCGCTGACCAGGCCGCCTTTGCTCGCTTCGCACGCAAGATGATCACCGATCTCGGCTATGGCGATCAGCTCGGCGACGATCCGGACCAGATCGACGACGAGGATCAGGCCGAGGCCGAACCCGACGGCGCCGAAGAGGAACAGCCCGACAGCACCGGACAGGACGAGGATCAGCAGGACGAGGCCGAGGCCTCGCCCGAGCAGAGCCAGGACGAGACGCAGGACGCCTCCCAGGCGCAGGTCTCTGCCGACGACATGGCCGATCAGGAGATGGGCGAGGAAACCGAGATGCCCGAGGGCGAGGCGCCGATGGAGCCGCCCGCCCCCGCGCCGGTCTCGGAGGCGGACCCGCAATACAAGGTCTTCGACGGCAGCCATGACGAGGAGATCGCCGCCGAGGAGCTCGCCGAGGCGCAGGAGCTCGAACGGCTGCGCGCCTATCTCGACCAGCAACTCGAGCCGCTCAAGGGCGCCGTCTCGCGGCTGGCCAACAAGCTGCAGCGCCGCCTGCAGGCGCAGCAGAACCGCAGCTGGGAGTTCGACCTCGAGGAAGGCATCCTCGATGCTGGCCGTCTTGCCCGCGTGGTCGCCAACCCGACCACCCCGCTCAGCTTCAAGGTCGAGAAGGACACAGAGTTCCGTGACACCGTGGTGACCCTGCTGCTCGACAATTCCGGCTCGATGCGCGGCCGCCCGATCTCGATCGCGGCGATCTGCGCCGACGTTCTGGCGCGTACGCTCGAGCGCTGCTCGGTCAAGGTCGAGATCCTCGGCTTCACCACCCGCGCGTGGAAGGGCGGTCTCGCCCGCGAGAAATGGCTCAACGAGGGCCGCGAGCAACAGCCCGGCCGCCTCAACGACCTGCGCCACATCATCTACAAGCGCGCCGACGCGCCGTGGCGCCGGGTGCGCGACAATCTCGGCCTGATGATGAAAGAGGGTCTCCTGAAGGAGAACATCGACGGCGAGGCGCTGGAATGGGCGCATCGCCGCATGGCCGCCCGCCCCGAGGCGCGCAAGATCCTGATGGTGATCTCCGACGGCGCTCCGGTCGACGACTCGACGCTCTCGGTCAACCCGGCCAACTACCTCGAGAAGCACCTGCGCGACGTGATCGCCATGGTCGAGCGCAAGAAGCAGGTCGAGCTCCTGGCCATCGGCATCGGCCACGACGTGACCCGCTACTACGACCGCGCGGTGACGATCACCGACGTGGAGCACCTGGCCGGCGCCATGACCGAGCAGCTGGCGGGCCTGTTTGACAGCGATCCCCGC
>NZ_JBYNAH010000147.1:0-13185 GCF_059781815.1 Salipiger sp.
TTCCAGGTCGTGCCGGCGCAGCGCTGGACCCAGACCTTCCCGCTGCCGCCCTTCGCGCTCTACCGCTCGCTGCGGCGGACCAACCCGTCGCCTTTCATGTTTTACTTCAACTTCGGCGGCTTCCAGGTCATCGGCGCCAGCCCCGAGATCCTCGTGCGGGTCTTTGGCCGCGAGGTGACGATCCGCCCGATCGCGGGCACCCGTCCGCGCGGTGCGACGCCCGAGGAGGATCGCGCGCTCGAGGCCGATCTGCTGGCCGACAAGAAGGAGCTGGCCGAGCACCTGATGCTGCTCGATCTGGGCCGCAACGATGTTGGCCGGGTGTCGAAGATCGGCAGCGTGCGGCCGACCGAGAAGTTCATCATCGAGCGCTACAGCCACGTGATGCATATCGTGTCGAACGTGGTGGGCGAGCTGGCCGAGGATCAGGACGCGCTCTCGGCCTTCTTCGCCGGGATGCCGGCGGGCACCGTCTCGGGCGCGCCCAAGGTCCGCGCGATGGAGATCATCGACGAGCTCGAGCCCGAGAAGCGCGGCGTCTATGGCGGCGGCGTGGGCTATTTCTCGGCGGGCGGCGACATGGACATGTGCATCGCCCTGCGCACCGCCATCGTGAAGGACGAAAAACTCTACATTCAGGCCGGCGGCGGCGTGGTTTATGACAGCGACCCCGAATCCGAGTACATGGAGACGGTGCACAAATCCAACGCCATCCGGCGCGCGGCGGCGGACGCGGCGCGGTTCACCTCTTCGGGGAACAGCTGAGATCCAGACAAGCGGGCCCGGTCGGGCCCGTTTCTCGTTTCGGCAGGCGCGGTCTCAGGGAGCGGGAGCCGTCCAACGCCTGCGCCGCCCCGCGCCCTCCTTTTTAGCATACGGCCTCCACCGCGCCGCTGCGCCCGCTGCATCGCGCGCGCTGTTGAGAGCCCCGCCCCAGCCGCCGCCAGATGCCTCCGAACCTCTCGCCCGGAAACGAGAAACGGAGCGGTTTTCACCGCTCCGTTTCCGTCGTCATTCCGGCACAGGGTCGAAGTGCACCGGAACGAACAACGTGTCCGGCTGGGCTCCGCCCTTACTTGGTCAGAAGCTGCGCCTCGTGCTTCTTCAGCGAGCGGCGCGCCGCGCCGTAGGCCTTGAGGCCCTCGGCATGCTCGAGCTCGGGGAAGAGTTCGAAGATCTCCTGACGCTGCTCTTCACCAATGCCGCGCAGCGACAGGTCGCCCGGCTGGAAGCTCTCGGTCCACGCGCCGTTCGACAGCACCACCTCGTGGTTGTCGAACATCATGTGGATGTAGGTCACGCCCAGCGTATCGACCTCGTCCACACCGTCGAGCCCGGTCAGGTGCTTGGCCGCCGCCAGAACCTCGCGCTCCTCGAAATAGAGGGCGGTCTTGTCGTTGGCGACCAGCACGCGGTGGTTCGGCGACACGAGCAGATCGTGCTCGGGCAGGTTCTTGCCAAGCGCGCCCTGCTGGATCAGCACCGGCTTGAGGTGCGGTTTGCGGGCCAGCTGGTGGCCGGTCAGCTCCTTGCGGCCGATCCAGCGGATCTCCTGGATGCCGTTGTCACGGGTGATGACGCGGTCGCCAACCTCGAGATCCTCGACCAGGCGCTCGCCCTTCGGCGTCGCGATGAGCGTGCCCGGGGTGAAGCAGGGCAGCACCTCGACGGTGACGGTCCCGGTGTCACTGCCACCGTTGCCGTCATCGACGGTGTAGTCGAACGTGTCGGTGCCGTTGAAGGCCTCATCGGCGACATAGGTCACGGTGCCGTCGTCGTTCAGCGTCACGGTGCCGTTCTCGGCCTCGCCCAGCGAGGTGATGGTGAGCGGGTCACCATCCGCATCGGTGTCGTTGTCCGTCGGGTCGAAGGTTTCCGGGCCGGTCGCGGTGGCGAAGATCGAGTCGTCGACCGCCACCGGGGGCGTGTTCTCGGCTTCGCCGACGCTGACGGTGATGGTGCCTTCGTCGCCGCCGCCATTGCCGTCATCGACGGTGTAGGTGAAGCTGTCGTCGCCGATATAGCCCTCGTTCGGGGTATAGGTGACGGTGCCGTCGTCGTTGATGGTGACGGTGCCGTTCTCCGGATCGCCGACTTCGGACACGGTCAGCGGATCGCCGTCGGCGTCGGTGTCGTTGTCGGTGGGATCGAAGGTGACCGGCGTCTCCTCGACGGTCTCGACGGTGTCGTCATTGGCCACCGGGGTCTGGTTGCCATTGCCCTGGTTCGGATTGGTCGGGACCGTGACGTTGACAGTGATCGTGCCTTCGTCCTCGCCGCCATTGCCGTCGTCGATGGTGTAGGTGATGGTGTCCGGGCCGACAAAATCCTCGTCCGGAGTATAGGTCAGCGTGCCGTCGTCGTTCAGCGTCACAGTGCCGTTCTCGGGCTCGCCGACCGAAGAGATGGTCAGCGGGTCGCCGTCGACATCGGTGTCGTTTTCGGTCGGATCGAAGGTGACCGGGGTCTCCTGCGGGGTGCCGACGGTGTCGTCAACGGCGACCGGATCGTCGTTCACCGGGTTCACGGTGACGTCGACCAGAGCCGAGGCGGTGTTCCCGTCGGGATCGGCAACCGTGTAGGAGATCTCGTCCGGGCCGTTGTAGTCCTGATCCGGCGTGTAGGTCAGCGTGCCGTCGTCGTTGATCGCGACGGTGCCGTTGGTGGCGCTGGCCGCGGTCACGGTCAGTTCGTCGCCATCGGGATCGCTGTCGTTGCTCAGCACGTCGATCACGACGGCCACATCCTCGTCGGTGGTGGCGCTGTCGTCTTCGGCCAGCGGCACCCCGTCATTGGCGTCGGTGGTCGAGAAATCGATATCGGAGATCAGGACGCCCTGCTCCTGGTCGCCGCCGTTTTCGTAAACGATTTCGATCCGCGAGACCGGACCGGCGATCGAGACCTGCAGCGTGCCGTCTTCTTCCGCGAAGTCGGTGACCTCGGTGCCGGTGGCGGTGTTGCCGTCGACCGTGGTGCCGCCCGACAGAACCGTCAGGGTGACGTCGACCGGGTTGCCGGCTGCGTCATAGGCCAGCACGGTCACGTTGTCTTCGAAGCTGCCTTCCATCGAGGCGGTGTATTCCAGCAGATCGCCAAGATCGCCGCCCTCGCCGCCATCGACGTCATTCAGAAGGAACGACACGTTCTGCACTTCGTCGCCATACAGATCGTTGGTCGAGCTGAAGTTCAGGACCGTGGTCGAAGTCGGGCTGACGATGCCCTCGCCGTCGCCGCCCTGGCCGAGCAGCTTGAGGTGGGACTTGGGGTCGACCTCGGAATCTTCCGGCACGTAGCCGGTGAAGTTGACCGTGAACGCTTCCGCGCCGGCATCTTCCGCCGTGAAGGTGATGTCGACGGAGACGCCACCGGTCTCGACGCTCGCCGTCACCCCATCGGATTCGGTGTTTTCCAGATAGATGCCGTAGGCACCAAGCGCACTCCAGTCCAGAACCAGATCAGCCATTGTTTTCGACCCTCATAACCTTACAGACCGGGGCGGACCCGGAACCGCTATCACGGTGCCGGCGCGAAACGCCGACAACATTCTTTTGCTCGTCATGCCTGCAAGTCTGCGATGGGATCTTCTGCCCCTGCCCACGTCTCGTGAGTGGACAAAAAGCAGCGTTCGGCGGCGGAGGACGGACCTCCATACGCTTCCCTCGCATCCTTGCGGATGCCTTACAGTTCAGCGGCCGCCCCCGTGGCCTTCTAGTCTTCACCCCCCAGTCGGGCTTGCTGATGTTGTAACCGCGCGGGCTTGTTGCCTCAAAGTGAAAAGTGGCGCGATCTGGGCAATCGAAGACACATCTCCGACAAACAAAGGCGAATTATTGGCGAATTTTCGCACGTAAAAGTTGTTAATCGTTTCCGAGATTTAGCGGTCCGCAATGCTTGTCACTCATGAAACACTGGGGCTTTGTCGTTTCGCGCCAGTCCCGGGTTCTGACATTGTCCTGCGCGAAGCAACAGTCCGGCGCCGAGACCGGGGCATCCGGGGAAACGAAAATATTGCCGAAAATGTGCCGAGGCTTGTTCGCGAACCGTGGTCAATATCGAACCAGGCCGAAGATTAACCGCTTGTTGCCGTTGCGTAACCTGCGAAAGTGCCGAATCAATTCATCTCTGAACGACAGAATGCGGCCAAGTTTGGGCTGCGCTGCCCGGGCATGAGCCGGATCGAGGCGCGAATGGGACCGCGCCTCATTGCCGGCACATTCAGACGAGGTTGGTGATCCACCGGCACTGGTAGGGAGCCATCGTCACCGGGCCGGCCTCGATGGTCTCGCCGCTCAGCAGGTCCACCCAGGTTTCGTCGGCGATCAGGTTCAGCTCGCCTTCGGGAATCTCGATGGTCTCGTCGCTGACATTGTGCAGCGCGAAGATCGACTGCTCGCGGTCCAGAGACTGACGCCAGAGCCCGAAGATGCGCTCGTCGACGTTGAGCGTGAACTGCGTGGCGTTGGGGTGGAAACCCGGTTGCTCGGCGCGGATCTTGAGCCGCTCCGACAGCGCCGCCAGCACGCGGGCGTGGATGGTCCCGGGATCGGCGAGCGTCTCTTGCAGCACCGGGTAGTCCCAGCGGTGCCGGTTGATCGCCCGGTTCATGCCGCGCCGCTCCACCGCCTCGAGATCGTTGGGCGTGGCCAGCATCGAATGGATGTAGAAGGCCGGGATGCCCTCGAGCGACATCGGGATGGTCTGCGAGCACAGGAAGCGCTCGAAATGCAGATCGTCGGTGCCCTTGAAGGTGCGCCCCATGGCCTCGAAGAAGGTGCAGTTGAGCTCGTAGGGCGCCTCGCCACCGCCGGGCAGCGAGCGCATCGAGACCTTGCCGCCGATCTCGTGGATGGTGTCGATGATCTCGCCGATCTCGGGCGGCGGCAGCAGCCCCTCGGCGGGGCGCATGCCGATGCCGTCATGGCTGGCGGTGAAGTTGAGATAGGCACAGCCCAGCGGCGCCGGCGGCATGGTGCGCTGCCAGTCGATGAGGTATTTCGCCGAGCCCGACATCATCGCGTGCAGCGTCAGCGGCGGCAGCGGGAAGTTGTAGACCACATGCGCCTCGTTGCGGCGGCCGAAATAGCTCAGGTTCTCGGCCTTGGGCACGTTGGTTTCGGTGAGCAGGATCACCGTTTCGGTGGCGTAATCCATCAGCAGGCGCATCAGCTGGATCACCGCGTGGGTCTGCGGCAGGTGGATGCAGTTGGTGCCAAGCTCCTTCCACAGGAAGGCCACCGCATCGAGCCGGATGATCCGCACGCCCATGTCGATATGCAGGCGGATGATGCGGATGATCTCGAGCAGCACGTCCGGGTTACGGAAATCGAGGTCGATCTGGTCGTGGCTGAAGGTGCACCAGACATGGCGGGTGCCCATCGCGGTCTCGACCTCCTGCAGGAGCGGCGTGGTGCGCGGGCGCGTCACCATCGAGACATCATCGGACGGATCGGCCTCGAAGAAGAACTTGTCGTAGGGCTTCTGGCCCTGCCGGTAGGCGTTGAACCAGACGCCCTGGCTCGAGACGTGGTTCAGCACCAGATCCGACATCAGGTGGAATTCGCTGCCGATGCGGGTGATGTCGGCCCACTCGCCAAGCTGCGGGTTCACCTTGCGATAGTCGGTGACCGCAAAGCCGTCATCCGAGGTGAAGGGGAAGAACGGCAGGATATGCACCCCGTTCACCACGCCCTTCATGTGGGTGAGCAGGAAGTCGTGCATCAGGTCGAGCGGCTTGTGATAGCCGTCGATCAGGCTGTCGCCATAGGTGATGAGCACGGCGTCGTTCTGCGTCCAGAGATTGTTGCCCGGCTTGCGCGGCTGGCGGCGGCGGTGCTTGTCCTCGGGCCAGAAGGCCTCGACGACCTGGCTGCCAAGGATATGCGCATCCACGTCCGGATAAATGAAGTGAAGCAGCGAGGATAATTTGGCGCTGAAAGAGCTCTCGGTCATGAAATCCCTTTAATCCCGATCTGAAAACCTGATCCGTTCAGGGGCCTCGGGCACCCGGACGCCGGTAGGGATCGCTCCCAGGGCGAGAAGGTGCAACAGGACGCTCCCTTTTCGGTTAAGCCGTTCAAACCGCTTTCACAAGTGAAAAGCTGACACAGGCGGTCGCGCATCCACCCGCAGCAGGGACTGCCCGATGGGCGAACGCGCGGGCCTCAGAGTCCGGGAAGGTCGAGCAGCAAGGCGGCGTGATCGCTGGCATGAGGGCGGTGGTGACCCACGCCCGAGAGGCGCGCGCCCTGCCCCGCCTCGCGCCCGAGACCGCGGTAGAGCACCCGCGGCACGGCTTCGGGAAAGCGCCGCGCCAGCGCCGTTGAGGCGATCATCACGTCGGGGCGATTGTGCTTGTGCAGATGCGGCTCGTAATAGGTCCAGCGCTTGTCCTCGGGGAGCCGCAGGCCAAGGTCCACCCCCGCCGCCTCGAGCGGTGCGATGGCGCGCTCGCCCTCGCCGCGCGGCTCGTTGAGATCGCCGACCACCAGCCAGAGCGCCTCTGGATCAGACGGCAACAGCCGCAGCACCGCCTGTGCTTCCAGCCGCCGCAAGTCCCACGCGCGCCTCGGGTCGGGCCACGGCGCCTTGAGGTGCAGCACGAAGAGCGTGAGCGCGCCGAACCGCGCCTCGAGGCAATCGCGCCGGAACACCGGCTGATCCCCGGGCATGCCTCGCAGCGGCTCCAGCCCCAGATCAGAGGGCAGCAGCTCGGCATGGCTCGAGGCCGCGTCCCAGCGCCGCCGCGCCATCAGCGCCACGTCGAGCCCGCGCCCGTCATTGCCCGGCAGGCAGAGGCGGTGCGGATAGGGATCGGTGAGGCGCGCGAGGTAGCGGTCGTGGAAGGCATCGAGGCTTTCGGCGTCGAACACCTCCTGCAGCGCCAGCACGTCGGCCCCGGTGGCGGCCAGCAGCTCGGCGGTCAGGCGGCGGTCGGCCGCGTCATGGGCCGGGCTCTCGGCATCGTCGCGGTCGCGCGCGCCGTGCAGATGGCCGCCCCTGCCATCCGGCAGCAGCCGCAGGTTCTGCATGTTGAGCGAGGCGATCCGCATCCGCCCCTCCTCCTCCCCGGGTCGTCTGCGCGCGGCTCAGGCCTCCTTGCGCAGCCGGATCGCGCCGGCCTTCTCGGCCAGATCGCGGGCGATGGCGTAGGCGCCCTTGATCTTGTCGCTGTCCTTGGCCCAGTCTCGCCGCACCACGATCTTGTTGTCCTTGATCTTGGCCAAGCCGTTCTGATCCTGAATGAACGAGACCAGCCCCTCGGGCTTGGCGAACTTGTCGTTGTGGAACTGGATCGTCGCGCCCTTGGGTCCGCCATCGAGCTTGGCGATGCCGGCGCGCTTGCACATGTTCTTGATCCGCACGATCAGGAGAAGCGTGTTGACCTCCTTCGGCAGCTTGCCGAAGCGGTCGATGAGCTCGGCGGCGAAGCCCTCGAGCTCCACCTTGGTCGACAGCTCCGAGAGCCGCCGGTAGAGCCCCAGACGCACGTCGAGATCGGGCACGTACTCCTCGGGGATCAGCACCGGTACGCCGAGATTGATCTGCGGCGCCCACTGGCCATCCTCGTCGAGCAGCCCCTCCATCTCGCCCGACTTGATCTTGGCGATCGCCTCCTCGAGCATCGACTGGTAAAGCTCGTAGCCCACATCGCGCATCTGGCCCGACTGTTCCTCGCCGAGCAGGTTGCCGGCGCCGCGAATGTCGAGGTCCTGTGAGGCCAGCGTGAAGCCCGCGCCCAGCGTGTCGAGCGAGCCCAGCACCCGCAGGCGCTTTTCGGCGGTGTCGGTGAGCTTGGCGCGCGGCTTGGTGGTCAGGTAGGCATAGGCGCGGGTCTTGGAGCGCCCGACCCGGCCGCGGATCTGGTAGAGCTGCGACAGGCCGAACATGTCGGCGCGGTGTACCACCATGGTGTTGGCGGTGGGGATGTCGAGGCCCGACTCGACGATGGTCGTGGCCAGAAGCACGTCGAACTTGCCGTCGTAGAAGGCGTTCATGCGCTCGTCGAGCTCGCCCGCCGCCATCTGGCCATGCGCCACCACGTAAGAGACCTCGGGCACCTGATCGCGCAGGAAGTCCTCGATCTCGGCAAGGTCGGAGATGCGCGGCACCACGTAGAAGCTCTGACCGCCGCGGTAATGCTCGCGCAGCAGTGCCTCGCGGATGGTGACGGCGTCGAACTCGGAGACGTAGGTGCGGATCGACAGGCGGTCGACGGGCGGCGTGCCGATGATCGACAGGTCGCGCACGCCCGAGAGCGACAGCTGCAAGGTACGCGGGATCGGCGTTGCGGTCAGGGTCAGCACGTGAATGTCGGAGCGCAGCTGCTTCAGCCGCTCCTTGTGCCCGACGCCGAAATGCTGCTCCTCGTCGATGATCAGCAGGCCGAGATTCTGAAACCGGATGCCCTTGGCCAGAAGCGCGTGGGTGCCCACGGCGATATCGACGGTGCCTTTCGTGATGCCGTCGCGGGTCTTGGCGGCGTCGCCTGCGCTGACGAAACGCGACAGCGGCGCCACGTTGATCGGGAAGCCGCGGAAGCGCTCGGCGAAGCTCTTGTAATGCTGGCGGGCGAGCAGCGTGGTGGGCGCGATCACCGCCACCTGCACACCGGACATGGCGGCGACGAAGGCCGCGCGCATCGCGACCTCGGTCTTGCCGAAGCCCACGTCGCCGCAAATCAGCCGGTCCATCGGCTGGCCGCTGGTCATGTCCTGCAGCACATCCTCGATGGCGCTGATCTGGTCGTCGGTCTCGGTATAGGGGAAGCGCGCGCAGAAGCTCTCCCACGCGCCGGGCGGCGGATCGATGACCGGCGCCTTGCGCAGCGCGCGCTCCGCCGCCACGCGGATGAGCTTGTCCGCCATCTCGCGGATGCGCTCCTTGAGGCGGGCCTTCTTGGCCTGCCACGCCCCGCCGCCGAGCTTGTCGAGCAGCCCCTCGTCATGACCGTAGCGCGACAAGAGCTCGATGTTCTCGACCGGAAGGTAGAGCCGCGCGCCCTCGGCATATTCCAGCAGCAGACACTCATGCGCGGCGCCCGCAGCGGTGATCACCTCCATGCCGTGATAGCGACCTATGCCGTGGTCCACATGAACCACCAGATCGCCCGGAGACAAAGATTGAACTTCGGTCAGGAAGTTCTCGGATTTCCTGCGTTTTTTCGGTGCGCGGATCAGCCGGTCGCCAAGCACGTCCTGCTCCGAGATCACCGTCAGGCGCTGGCCTTTCCCGGCCTCAGCCCACGGGGCCTCAAAGCCGGATTCCAGAGCCCAGACAGCAAGATGCAGGCCGCGCTTGCCAATTCGGGTGCCGTTGCCAATCGGGATCGCCTCGGCAAGCCCTTCATCCTCGATCAGCCCGGTCAGACGCTCGCGCGCGCCCTCGGACCACGAGGCGATGACAACAGGACCATCTTGAAGTTTTTTCTTAACATGGTCCACCAAAGCACCGAAAAGGCTAATGCTTTCCTGCTGGCGCTCGGGCGAGAAGTTGCGCCCGATGCGGCCGCCCGCATCCACCACGCCCGGTCCGCTGGCCTGAGGCAGCGGATGGAACTGCACTGCCCGGCGACCCTCGGTCGCCATCTCCCAGGCGGTGTCGTCGAGATAGAGCTGCCCCGGCGGCACAGGCTTGTAGACCGAGTCGATCCGGCCCTTCTGCGCCATGGCGTGGCGGCGGGTCTGGTACTGGTCCTCGATGCTCTCCCAGCGCGCCAGCCGCGCCGGGGTGAGCTGGTCGTCCATCAAGAGCGGCACGCCCGGGAGGTAGTCGAACAGCGTCTCGAGCCGCTCATGGAAGAACGGCAGCCAATGCTCCATGCCCTGCTGCTTGCGCCCGGCGCTGACCGCCTCGTAGAGCGGATCGTCGCTGCCGCCGGCGCCGAACTCGATGCGGTAGTTCTGCCGGAACCGGGTGATCGCCGCCTCGTCGAGGATCACCTCAGAGACCGGCGCCAGCTCGACGAGATCGAGCTTTTCCGTGGTCCGCTGCGACACCGCATCAAAGCGCCGCGCGCCGTCGAGCACGTCGCCGAAGAGATCGAGCCGCACCGGCCCGCCCTCGCCCGGCGGGAAGATGTCGATGATGCCGCCTCTGATGGCGTAATCGCCGGGCTCGGTCACCGTGGGGGCCTGCGAAAAGCCCATGCGCACGAGGAAATCGCGCAGCGCCTTTTCGTCGATGCGGTCGCCGACGCGGGCCGAGAAGGCGGCATCGCGCAGAACCTCGCGGGCGGGGATATACTGCGTTGCCGCCGACAGCGTGGTCAGCAGCACGAAGCGCTCGGGCATGGCATGGACCAGCGCCGCCAGCGTCGACATGCGCGCCGCCGAGATATCGGGATTGGGCGAGACCCGGTCATAGGGCAGACAGTCCCAGGCCGGAAAGGTGACCACCGGCATGTCGGGCGCGAAGAAGGCCAGCGCCTCCCGCAGCGCCGCCATGCGCTTGTCGTCTCGGGCGACATGGATGACGGGACCGGAGGCCTTCTCGACCTCGGCCAGGATCAGCTTCGCGTCGAAGCCTTCGGGCGCGCCGCCCATGATGATGCGGGACTGTGACATGGAAATGGGATGTGGCGCGCGGGGGCGGCGGCGTCAACCGCCCAGTTCAGCCGCCAAGCGCGGTGAAGGACATGTTCTGCGCCATGCCCCAGAGCGCCGTGACGAGGATCGAGAACAGCCCCAGCACCTGCACCCAGAAGCGATGCGAGGCGAGCTTGCGCCGCAGCACCTCGCCGGTGAGCCCCTCGCCGCGGATGCGCGCGGCGGTCGCGATGCTCATCAGCCCGACCATCGACATGGGAAAGCCGAGCAGGAACAGCGCCTGCGACAGCTCGATGCCATAGGCAAAGCCCGATACCGCCAGCATCGACAGAACCGCCGAGGCCAGCGCCACACCCCAGACCCCGGCCTCTTCGGTGAAGAACAGGATGCGATTGACGTTGATCCGGACCATGTCCTCGAGATCGCGCTCGGGCTGGCCACCATGACGGCGCGCGCGCATCACCATGTCGAAGGGAACGCCCAGCACCCAATGGCTCGCCGAGGACCAGACCACCGCCAGCGCGATCCAGAACCACATGTTCGAGAACGAGCGCATGTCGATGGTTTCAAGAACGATCCGGTACCAATCCACTGAGTGCCTCACAAACCCGTTTTCCGCCTTCTAGCCCGCCGGTCTCCGCTTGCCCAGAGCGCGGCGGAGAGAACCGGTGCGCTGTGCCCGTCGCGCCGCGCTTCGGTCTATGGCGTGACACAAGGTCCGGGGCGGCAGGACTGGACAAAGCCCCCGCCGGGGGTGCATTCGGGAAGGCGTATCGCGCCGAAGACGCCGCCCACGACACCGAGGAACCGGACATGCTCCCCACCCAGGCCCCCTTTCCCGCCACCCGCCTGCGCCGGCTGCGCAAGTCCGCGGCGATCCGCGCGCTGACGGTCGAGACAACGCTGAGCCCGTCGGATTTCATCTGGCCGGTCTTTGTGCGCGAGGGCGAGGGTGTGGTCGAGCCGGTGGCCTCGATGCCCGGCGTCAACCGCCTCTCGGTCGACAAGGTGGTCGAGGCGGCGCGCGAGGCGTACAGCCTCGGCATCCCGGCGATCTGCCTGTTCCCCTATACGCCCGAGGCGCTGAAGACCGAGGATTGCGCCGAAGCCTGGAACCCCGAGAACCTGTCGAACCGCGCCACGCGGGCGATCAAGGAGGCGGTGCCCGAGATGGCGGTGATGACCGACGTGGCGCTCGACCCCTACAACGCCAATGGCCATGACGGCTTTTTCGTGGACGGCGAGATCGTCAATGACGAAACCGTCGAGGCGCTGGTCAAGCAGGCGCTGAGCCAGGCCCGCGCCGGCGCCGACATGATCGGCCCCTCCGACATGATGGACGGCCGCATCGGCGCGATGCGCGCGGCGCTCGAGGCAGAGGGCTTCCGCAACACGCTGCTGCTGTCCTATTCGGCGAAATACGCCTCGGCCTTCTATGGGCCCTTCCGCGACGCGGTCGGCGCCTCGGGGGCGCTCAAGGGCGACAAGAGCACCTACCAGATGATGCCGGGCAATTCTGACGAGGCGATGCGGCTGATCGAGCGCGACCTGTCGGAGGGCGCCGACATGGTGATGGTGAAGCCCGGGATGCCCTATCTCGACATCTGTCGCCGCGCCAAGGACATGTTCGGCGCACCCACCTTCGCCTACCAGGTGTCGGGCGAATACGCGATGCTGGCCGGCGCGGCGGAGCGCGGATGGCTCGACCACGACCGGGTGATGCTCGAAAGCCTGATCGCCTTTAAACGCGCCGGCTGCGACGGGGTGCTGACCTATTTCGCCCCGGCGGCGGCGCGGCTGCTGAACGGCTGAAAGGCCGAGCGCGGCGGAATGCCGCGAGCGGCCGGCCGCGCGGCGCCTTGCGCCGTGACAGGGACGCCGTTCAGAGGTATAACCACGACATATACCGGCGGGACAGCCGGACAAGAGGCATCGGCAAGACAGGATACGAGCACCCCATGATGATGACCCGACGCAGTTTCACCCTCGGACTGGGGGCGATGGCCCTCCTTGGCGCCTGCGGCAATGGCGTCGGCGGCTCCGGCGCCGCCAAGATCGACGCGCGGGTGGATTCCACCCTCAGCCAGATGTATTCGCAATTCCCCGGCACCATCGACCTCGGCGAGAAATCCGCCGGCATGCTGGTGATGCCGCTGGTCACCGAGGCCGGGCTCGGCCTCGGCGGCGCCTACGGCCGCGGAGCGCTGCGGGTCGGCGGCGCGACGGTGGATTACTACTCGATGGTGCGCGGCTGCGGCGGGCGGCAGATGGGCTCGCAGCAATACGCCCACGTGCTGTTCTTCATGACCGACGACGCGCTCAACAGCTTCCGCCGCTCGCCCGGCTGGGCCGCCGGCGCCAATGTCGAATACGCCACGCCGGAATCCGGCGAGACGCTGGCCGCCGAGACCACCACCTCGATGTCGCCGGTGATCGCGGTGATCTTCGGCCAGTCCGGGCTGCGCCTCGGCGCCACGCTGGAAGGCACGAAATACACCCGCATCATTCCCTGATCCCGGCGCTTCGCCTGGACCAGAGGCCGCAGGGGGGCTGTCTGCCCCCCTCTTCGCATGCGCGAATTCACCCCCCGAAGGTATTTTCGAACCAAAGAAGGGCCGGCGTTGGAAAGGGTTGATTAACC
>NZ_JBYNAH010000148.1:0-13184 GCF_059781815.1 Salipiger sp.
GGGCCGAAGGTGCCGCCGCCGAAGCTGGCGGGCTCCGCCTCGATCTCGGGCGCGGCGGGGTCGGCGGCCTCGGGCTGCGTGTCCTCTGCGTGCTCTTCCGTGGGGGCTTCCTGGGATCCGGAGGCGTCGACCGGGGGCAGGGGCGCGTCGGCGTCAGCGTCGGTCTCAGGCTGAGCCGGCTCGGCCTCCGGGCGCAGCGCGGCGCCGGCCCACGGGGCTTCGGCGCTTGCCTCGATGATGCTGACCGGGGTGGTCAGACGATCGGGAGCCGGCCCGTCCCAGCCGCTGGCGGTGCCGAACCAGACCGCGCCCTCGAAGGCGCCGTCCGGTGGAATGGCGGTGAAGGCCACTGGCTCGAACCCATGCGCCCGCACGAAGCTTTCGGCCTCGTCCAGCGTTTCTGCCGCCACGGCGGCGGCCAGCAGCCGGCCCTCACGCAGCGACCAGTCATAGGTCAGTTCGTCGACGGCATAAGGCGTTGCGCCATCGAGCGCGGCGCGCACCGCGGCGGGGCGGCCGCCATCTTCGCCCGGATCGGCAAGATCGAGAAAACGGATCTGCTCGTTGGGCAGGATCAGCAGCACCTGCGCCCCGTCGGGGGCGAGGGCGGTGGCGCGCGCGCGCATCGCGGCGAGGGATGTCTCGAGCGCGGCGTCCTCGAACGCCACCCAGTCGATCTGTATCCAGCCCGTCAGGGCCCGCCGGAGCAGGCCAATGCCATCAAAGGACAGGGAAAGCGCGAAATTCGGTACCATGTCCGGTGTCTACCACTGCTCGGATGCTTATGGGAGTCTGCAGACCCCGTGCGACAGAGTATAGCAGCCTTCCGCCGAGCGGAAGAAAGCTTGCATGGCAGAGCCTTGCGGCGACGCCTCCGGGGGCCGATGTTGACGATATCTTTATCAGTCCGAGGAGGATCCCATGCGTCGTCTCGCCCTTGCCACCGCCTGCACCCTGTTGCTTGCCACCGGTGCCGCCTTCGCGCAGGACAGCGCGCCGAAACTCACCGTCACCGGCGAGGGAGACGCCGTCGCGGTGCCCGATATGGCCACGGTCAGCCTTGGCGTCAGTGCACAGAATGGCGATCCCGGCGCCGCCATGAACGAGGCCTCCGAGGTCGCCGCGGCGATTCTCGCCCGGCTCGATGCGATGGGCATCGCGGCGCGCGACCGGCAGACCTCGGATGTCGGTCTCCAGCCGATCTGGAGCAACTATGATTCCGATCGCGCGCGCGAGATCACCGGCTACGAGGCGTCGAACCGGCTGACCGTCCGGGTCCGCGATCTCGACCAGCTCGGCGCGGTGCTGGGCGCGGTGACCGAGGATGGCGCCAACCGGCTCTCGGGGCTGAGCTTCGGCCTGCAGGATCCCGATCCGGTGGCCGAGGCGGCGCGGCGCGATGCCGTGGCCGACGCCATGGCGCGCGCCCGGGTGCTGGCCGAGGAGGCGGGCGTGACGCTCGGTCCGGTGCTGTCGATCTCGGAGAATGGCGGCGGCGGCTATGTACCTGCGCCGATGATGATGGAAGCGCGGGTCGCCTCCGCACCGATCGCCGCCGGCGAGACGGTGCTCAGCGCCCGGGTCACCATGGTGTTCGAACTCACCGAGTGAGCGCGACAGGGAAAGGGGGAGCGCGTTGGCGCTCCCCCTCAGCGGTGTCGCGGCCGGGAGGCCGTCAGCCGGCCTGCGCCAGCGCCTGTTCGAGATCGGCGATCAGATCTTCGGGATCCTCGATGCCGATCGAGATCCGCACCACGTTCGGTGCGGCCCCGGCGGCGATCTGCTGCTCTTCGCTGAGCTGCCGGTGGGTGGTCGAGGCCGAGTGGATCACCAGGCTGCGGGCATCGCCGAGATTGGCCACGTGGCTGAAGATCTGCAGCGCGTCGACGAACTTGAGGCAGCTCTCGTAGCCGCCTTTCAGGGCGATGGTGAACAGCCCGCCGGCGCCGTTGGGGCAGATCTTGGCAACCCGGTCATTGTAGGGCGAGGAAGGCAGCCCGGCATAGGTCACCCGCTCCACGCCCGGGTGGTTCTCGAGCCACGAGGCCACGCGCATGGCGTTTTCCACGTGCTTCTGCATGCGCAGGCTCAGGGTCTCGATGCCCATCAGCGTGTAATGCGCGCCCTGCGGATTCATCGTCATGCCAAGATCGCGCAGGCCAACGGCGATGGAGTGGAAGGTGAAGGCGAGCCCGCCGAAGGTCTCGTGGAACTTGAGCCCGTGATAGGCGGGCTCGGGATCCGAGAGCGAGGGGAACTTGCCCGAGGCAGACCAGTCGAAGGTGCCTGAGTCGACCACCGCGCCGCCGGTCACGGTGCCGTTGCCGGTCATGTACTTGGTGAGCGAATGCACCACCAGCGTGGCGCCATGCTCGATCGGGCGGCAGAGATAGGGGGTGGCCGAGGTGTTGTCGACGATCAGAGGCAGGCCGGCCTTGTCGGCGATGGCGGCGATGGCGTCGAGATCGGTGATATAGCCGCCGGGATTGGCGATGCTCTCGCAGAACACCGCGCGGGTGTTGTCGTCGATCGCCGCCTCGACGGCGCCGAGATCGTCGAAATCGACGAATTTGCATGACCAGCCAAAGCGCTTGATGGTCTGGCTGAACTGCGTGATCGTTCCGCCATAAGCCCTTGTCGAGGCCACAATATTCAGCCCCGGCCCCATCAACGGGAACAGCGCCATGATCTGCGCCGCGTGGCCCGAGGAACAGCACACCGCCCCCGCGCCACCCTCGAGCGTCGCGACCCGCTCCTGCAGCGCCGCCACCGTCGGGTTGGTGAGACGCGAATAGATGTAGCCCACTTCCTGCAGATTGAAGAGCGCTGCCGCGTGGTCGGCGTCGCGGAACACATAGGCGGTGGTCTGGTAGATCGGTGTCTGCCGCGCGCCGGTGGCCGGGTCGGGCCGGGCGCCGGCGTGCACCTGCAGCGTGTCGAAGCCGTGTGTCATGAAGTCCTCCCTGATGATCCCTCGACCATAGGCGTAGGCCATTGCGCCATCACCCACAATATCCGCCATCACCCGAGACGGCCCCGGCTCGCATCCCGCGCAGCGCGCCGCCGCCTCCATCCCGCGCACCGCCCCAGCTTCTTTGGTTCAAAAATACCTCGGGGGTGAATTGGCCCAACGGGTCAAGAGGGGGCTGGCCCCCTCCGGCGCGACCGCGACACGGGCGCCGCGCCTAAGAAGAGGGCGCCGCGCGTCACACGCGCTCCAGCACCTCGACACAGAGCACTGTCGGCAAGTGCCGGGCGATCTCCTGCCAGCTGTCGCCCTCGTCGGTGCTGGCAAAGACCGAGCCGCTGTTGGTGCCGAAATACACCCCCGCCGGCGTGCCGCGATCCACCGCCATCGCCTGCCGCAGCACGGTGAAATAGCAGGCCCGTTGCGGCAGCCCCTCGCGGCAGGCCTCCCAGCGCTCGCCGCCATCGCGCGAGCGCCAGACCGCGGCCGCTGCGTCCGGCGGGTAGCGCCCGGCCATGTCGCCGTTCAGGGGCAGCGTCCAGATCGTCTGCCCGTCGCGCGGATGCACCGCGATGGGAAAGCCGAAGGTCGAGGGCAGCCCTGCGGTCACCTCGTCCCAGCTGCGCCCGCCATCGCGCGAGCGGTAGACCCCGTGATGGTTCTGCTGGTAGAGCAGATCGCCGCCATAACCCGGCGCGCGCTGCATGTTGTGCACGCAATGGCCGGTCTCGACCCCGTCGCCCGCCGCCGGATGCTGGCAGGGGGTGGCAGGCGCGTTCGAGCGCCGGTTGCGCCGCTCCCAGCTTGCGCCGCCATCCTCGCTGGCGAACACCCCCGCCGCCGAGATCCCGACCCAGAGCTTGTCCGGATCCTCCGGAGAGCTGACGATTGTGTGCAGGGTCAGCCCCGCGGCGCCGGGCTGCCAGCTGTCCGAGGAGGGGTGCTCGCGCAGGGCGCTCATCTCCTCCCAGGTCGCGCCGCCATCGTTGCTGCGAAACAGCCGCGCGGGCTTCGACCCGGCATAAAGCGTGCCGTTGCTCCAGTGCAGGGACCAGAGCGCGCTGATCTCGCCGCTCCACGGCGCCGGCGCCTGCGGCGTCATGCCGAACATCTCGCCCATCTCCGGATCGTTGCGCACCCAGGCGTCGATCTCGCCATCGGCCAGCTTGGCGAGCGTCCAGTCGGTGCCGTCCTCGCTGCGCCACACGCCGGCGCCGGTCCAGTCGCCGCCGCCCGCCGCCCAGATCCGCCCGGTCGCCGGATCGCCGGCCATGTGGTTGATCGCCCAGCCGTCGCAGAACGGGCCGGAAACCTCCCAGTCCTGTCGGTCGCTGCCGGACACGAGAAACGCACCCTTGGTGGTGCCGACGAGAATTGTCGAGGCGGGCATGAGATCTCTCCTGAAATAAGGTGATATCAACCTATCATGCCCGGGCGGAGTCGCCAAAACCCGATTTCATCGCTCGGCGGCGGCCCGCCCGCGCGGCTCAGCGCATCCAGAACCCCTCGCGCTTGAGGCGGTTGCGGAAAGCCTGTTCGCGCCGGGGCAGGTCGTCGCGGTCGAACAGCGCCCGCGCCTTGCGGCCTCGGCCCTGATAGACCATGCGCTTGATCGGGTCGTATTGCTTCAGCACCTTCTTGATCCGGTTCGGCGCGGTGATCTCTTCGAGCCACTCCACCGTCTCGTCGCTTTCCCGGGCGTAGAGCAGGGGCAGGGTGCGGTAATGGCAGGTGACCTCGCCGTCGAGCAGCCCCTCCGGCAGCGTGTCGCGCCCGCCGCCGCAGGACTGAATCACCAGCGGCAGCGCCACCTGGTCGAGCCAAGGATCGAGGCTTTGGCAGATCAGTTCCGGCGGCGGGTCGTCGCGGATCGCGAGGGCGTAGTCGAGGAAGCGCTGCCCGAATTGCCGCGGGCAGGCGCCGAAGAAGAAGCCCGCGTTGAAGTAGAGATAGCGCTGCCAGTATTCGTCGGGCCAGCTCAGGTCGAGCGAGCTTTCGAAATCGAGCCCGAAGCGGTCATAGAGCGCCTTCCAGGTCTCGGTATAGCCCGGGCCGTAAAGCTCGATCTGCGGCCAGGTGCCCTCGCGCCGCAGCGAGGCGGTGGGGCGGGAGAAATCGAAGGGCACGCGCCCCAGATCGTCGAGCACCAGCGTGTCGGTGTCGAAGAACACGAACGGCTCGCCCTCGGGCAGCGCCAGCAGCGCCTCGATCTTGTTGCCATAGGGGTAGGCGGCACCGAAATGCCGGCTTTCGAAGGGCAGGATTTCGGCGCCCTGGGCCTCGAGCAGGGCGCGCAGTTCGGGATCGTCGATGCGCGGGTCGAGCGGCCAAAGCTCTCCCGGCTGCGGCTCGGCGACATAGAGCTTTGCGTGGCGCGTCGGCGTGGTGAGCGCAAGCGATAGGGCAAAGAGCAACGCTTCGTATTGCAGCCGTCCCGACTGGCCGACGATCATCACGTTGATCGGCGGCCTGCTTTCGCTGCTTGCTGTGCCTGTCATGTCGCTGCGCGCGCCCCGCTGGTTTTTCCTGCACTATAGGCAGGGCGGGGCGCGCCGGGAACCCGGAGCGTCGCGGCTCAGAGCTCGATCGCCTCGAGCACCTGTGGCTCGATCACATCGACGCCGGGCAGGCCGGCGGCCAGCGCCTCGGCCGATTGCTCGAGGGCCGGGAAGGTGCGGTAATGCATCGGGATCACGGTCTTGAAATCGAAGTATTTCTTCGCCGCCCAGGCGGCCATCTCCATGTCCATCGTATAGTAGCCACCGGCGCTCAGGATGCCGATATCGGGCTGGTAATATTCGCCGATCCAGCCCATGTCGGCCATGATCGTGGTGTCGCCCGAGAAATAGATCGTCTTGCCCTCGCCCCGGATGATGAAGCCGGTCTCCATGCCGGTGTAGGTTGGCGCCCCGTCGACCTCCATCGACGAGCTGTGCGAGGCCGGCACCATGCTCACCGAGACCTTGCCGAAGGGCGCGGTGCCGCCCTTGTTGAAGGCGTGGCCCGCAACCGCGCCCTGCGACTCGAGAATGCCGATCAGTTCGAAGATCCCGGAGACCGGCAGAGTGTTGTCCTTGGAGAGCGCGACCACATCGTTGGTATGGTCGAAATGCCCATGCGTCATCAGGATCTGCGTGGCACCCTCAAGCGCTTCGCCAATGCGGTCGTCGGGCATCATCGGGTTGCCGGTGACCCACGGGTCGATCAGCAGAACCTGATCCTCGATCTCGATGCGGAAACCGCCATGTCCAAGCCAAATGAGTTTCATGAATCCATCCTCGGTTAAGCGCGTTGGCTGGAAGCCTAGCGCGGGTTGCGGCGCGGTAAAGGGGGATGGGGCCACAGCGCCATTTTGGCGCGGCGCTCATGGGGGCGGGATCAGGCCCGCGCCCGAGCGGCGATCTCCGCAACGGCGCGACGGCGCGTGCATCGTCTTCTGTCAAAGCGCAGCAAAACGGCCTCCCTGCTGGGAGGCCGGACGGGGTCAACCGTGTTCGCAGAGCGCGCGACGTTCAGCGCAGCGGCATGCTGATCTTGAAGTTCACCGTCTCGACGCCCGGGTTCTCGTCATAGATCCCGGCGTTGGAGCGGTGGTTGTAGCTGACCGCATAGCGCCAGCCCTTGCGGTTCTCGTAGCCGAGCTCGATGCCGGAGCGGAACTCGATCGGGCCGCCGAGGTCGAAATCGTTGTCCGGTGCGTAGAGGCCCGGCATGGCGTGCAGCTCGGTGTAGAACGGGCTCTTGCCGAAGGTGGTGCCCCAGGTCCAGCCATAGCCGATCCACGAGCCGCTCTCCTCGCCCCAGGACAGGCCGACCGCCTGTCCGAACGGGCCGATCATGCGGGCGAAATCGTAGCGCATGGACAGTTCGAGACCTTCCTCGGCGCGCCGCTCGACCACGTTGCCGGCAGCGAATGACAGCCGCGGCGTCTGCTCGCCGGCGCCGAGGCAGCCGGTTGCCGTGCCACAGTAATTCGTCCCCATATCCGTCAGACCTGCCACCAGGAGCAGCACTGCAAAGGTACCGTCCGCCATCTTCACCTCCAACTGTCTTTGGGCACCTGCATGGCGCAGATCGGGGGCCAAGTCCAGCATGGCCCACCGGATCGCGCGGGGTGTGGGAGGCGGGTGACACGCGCCGCTCGGGCGGCTAGGCGCCCTCCGTCGCGAAGGCGAGATAGACGCCGTTGCTCCAGCCGAACCCGTCCTGCAATTCGTATTCCCCGCCGCCGCTGGGCGAGAGCGGATCGATGACATTGTATTTCTCGACGAACTTGCCGGTCTCGCGGAACACCGCATCGCAGGTCGCGAGCCAGCGGGTGCGCAGGGTCTCGGCCAAGGCGTCGAAGCCGTAGCGGCGCAGGCCCTGCACGGCGATCCATTGCAGCGGCGCCCAGCCGTTGGGGCTGTCCCATTGCTGGCCGCTCTCGATGTCGGTGGTGAGCAACCCGCCGGCGCGCAGCAGGTGGCGCTCGGCCCAGGCCGCCGTGCGGGTGGCCTGCTCCGGCGTCGCGGCCCCGGCCCAGAGCGGAAACAGCCCGGCCGCGCTGGTGACCGGGATCAGCGCGCCGTCGTCGATCGAGAGGTCGAAGAAATAGCCGCGGGTGTCGTCGAAGAAGCGCTCCGAGATCGCCGCGCGGCGGGTCTCGGCGGCTGCGGCGTAGCGCGCCGAGCGCTCGGGCGCGGCGTGGGCCGTGGCCTCGGCCAGAAGCTCTTCCATGCGCAGCATCAGGCAGTTGAGGTCCACCGGCCAGATCCGCGTGGTGCGGATGGTACCGAGATCGCGCGGATCGCCCAGCCAGCGCGAGGAGAAATCCCAGCCGCTCTCGCAGGCGGCGCGGAGGTCGCGGAAGAAGTCGGGATGCGCCGCCGCGTGGTCCTGCCATTCGAGATCGGTGGCGTACATCTCGATGCGCGGTCCGGCGCCGGCATCCCAGTAGCGGGCCAGCCCGGCGTGGTTGCGCGGGGTTTCCATGAAGAAGCGGTACTCGGTCTCCATCGCCGGCAGGTAGCGCGCAAAGGCGCCGGCCGGATCGCCGATGGCGCGGCCGTAATCGGCCACCATCGACGAGAAGAACGGCGGCTGCGAGCGGGTCAGGAAATACGAGCGGAAGCCGTTCGGCACGAAACCGATCTCGCGCAGCGCATAGGCGAAATTGTCGAGCATGTCTCGCACCAGCGCCGTTCGCCCCGAGCGCAGGAGGCCCAGCTGGGTGAAGTAGCTGTCCCAGTAATAGGCCTCCTGAAAGCGCCCGCCGGCGATCACGTAAGGGTGGGGCAGGGGGAAGCGGGTCGAGCGCTCCTCGGGGTCATCCGCCGGTCGCGTGAGATGTGGCCAGACCGCCTCGAGATGCTGCAGCGCGTCATGCTCGGGATTGGTGTGGTAAGCGGCGCCGGCGGATTGCGCCGGGGTGAACCAGTGATCGTAGAAGGCCTGCAGATCGACATGGCCCTCTGCCCGGGCCGTGTCATAGGCGGCGCAGATCTCCTCCGCGGGGGCCAGCAGGATCGAGTCGGAGATCGCCTTTTCATCGACCCACAGGCCCGAGCTGTGCAGATCGACGAACAGCTCTTTCAGGCTCTGGTCGAGATGTTCCAAGGTCTTGCCTCCCGGGCGATTGGCGTGGCCCCTGTGTAGGCCAGGGGACCGGGCAAGAACAATGGCCCGCCCTGCTGCACCGGTGCGGGAGCGGTCCGGAGCCGACGGCGCCGGTCGTCACTGCCGGATCAGATGGCGGTTCCGTAAGGCCGCCATGCAAGGTTGATGATCATCAGGAGCACGAAGATCCCGATGAACTTGTAGATCGTGCGCCGGCCCTTGCCGGCCTCCTTGAGCGGGCTCATGTGATCCACGATCCAGAGCACCCCCAGAATGACGGCGCTTGTGACGATGATGTGGGGAATGTCGAGGGCCATGTTTCCGATCCTTTCTTCGTGGGTGGCGGCGGCGGTCTCAGTCTGCGCGCCGGTTTGAAAACGCCCGACAAATCGCGCGCAGGAGCAGCAGGTTCACCAGTGGCGCCAATGCCGCGAGCCATGGCAGCAGGCTGTCGGGCGCTGCGTCGATGAACTGGTTCCACGGCAGGCCCAGCGGCACGAGGAAGACACCCGAAAGCGGGTCGCGCTCCTGCCCGAAAAGGCCATAGGTGCCGATCAGCAGCACCAGCAGCGCCAGCAGGTAGAGCGCGGCGAAGATGCGGACGATCCATTTGCACATCGGCCTGCCTCCCCCTGGGCTCAGTTCGCGAACTGGCTGAACACCGTGACGCTGCCGTCATCTTCGAGCCGGCAGCCATAGCTCGCGCCGTCGATCCTGAGGCCGATGAACGGGCCGCCGCCGGTCTCGATGCGGCTTTCGACCAGAACCCGCTCTTCCGGCACGCCGGTCAGCCGGGTCGCCTGTGCGATGCAGTCGGGCTCCATGCCCGCGGGCGGCACGATGTCGTCCGAGAGCCGGTCATCGGCCATCTCGGTCTCGACGCAGGCGGCGAGGGCGGCGGTCGCGGCGAGGGCGAGCCATGTGGTGACGTTGGGTCGGGTCATGAGGTGTCCTCCTGAGGCGCTGCAAGGGCGGGGCGTCCGGGCGCGCGAGCTGCCCGGACGCGTGGTCTCCGGGGCGATGGATCAGAGCGTGCCTTCGTTGCCCATGAACATCACCGACGGGTTGGAGCCGTCATTCGAGACGAGGCAGCGCCACGGGGCGCCATTGGCGCCGACGCGCATGTAGACGGCGGTGGCGGCCTCGGAGAATTCCGAGCCGACGACCGTCACGCCGCCGTCGGTCATCGATTCGAGCTCGGTGCGGCAGGATGTGATCGCGGCATTGCTCACCGAGCCGTCGAAGGTGGTGATGAAGGGCGGGCCCGCCGGCGAGGCCTCCATCGGCGCGCTCTCCATGCCGCCGCTGTCCTCGACGCATCCCGCGATCAGCACGAGCGCGGCCAGCGCCCCTGTGAGCTTGAGTGTTCTGGTCATGTCCGTCTTGCTCCTCTGTGGTGGTGAAGGTGGTCCCTGTCCTTTGCGTCGTCTCGATCAGTTTGCCAGCAGGGCGGCATCGAAGGCGCCGTTGCGCCACTTGGTCAGCGCGGCGGTGAAGTTCGGCCCCGGCAGCCCGTCGATGACGCTGGCGTAGAGCCCGGCCTGTGCCAGCCGCGCCTGCACCGCCGAGATCGTCTCGCGCGTCCAGTCCGTGCTGTTGCGGGTGAGTTGGGTCAGCACCGTGCCGTCATCCTCGACCGCGCCGCGCAGCAGCGCGTCGGCGGCGGCCTGCGGGTCGCGCGCCACGCCGCGCCCCTCGTCGAGCAGGATGGCGGCGGCGAGATAGCCCTGCGCATAGCCATCACGGGCGGCGCGGCGGAAATAGTCGAGCGCCTCGGCCGGATCGCCAAGCGCGCCATCCTGCGCCAGCACCCCGAGGTTGAAGGCGGCCTTGGGCGCGCCCTCGGCGGCGGCGCGCTTCATCAGCGCGATGGCGCGGTCGGTGTCCTGCGGCAGCAGCTTGCCCTCGAAGAGCGTGATCGCGAGGTTGATCATCGCGTCCTGACTGCCGCCCTCGGCGGCGCGCTCGTAAAGACGCATGGCGCCGGGGATGTCCTGCGCCATGCCGGTGCCGTTCTCCTTGAGCTGCGCGAGGCTGACCATGGCGCGCAGGTCGCCGCGCTCGGCGGCGCTGAAATAGAGGTCGATGGCGCGGGCCATGTCGCCGGACGCGGCTGTGGCACGGGCCAGCAGCGCCACGTAATGGCTCAGTTCCGGCGACTGGATGGCCGCCGCCGAGCAGGCCCGGATCGCCGCCACCGCGTTCTGCTGCAGGCGCGCGAAGGGCACGCCGGGATTGCCCGCCGTGGCGTCGCGCGGGTGCGTCGCGAGCCGCTCGCAAAGCGCCCCGTCCGAGGCGCTTTCGAGCGGTGGCAGCAGCGCGATCAGACGCCGTGCTTCGTCAATATGGGCGCCCTCCGGGTAGCGCTCGAGATAGACCTCGAGCAGCGGGCGCAGGCGGCTGCGCCGGGCCAGCAACCAGAACTTCTCCTCCTGGTCGTCGGGCGCGGTGGCCAGCCCCAGCGCCCTCGTGCTGAGACCTGTGTCGAGAAAGGCCAGCGCCTCTTCGGCATGGGCACCTTTCGGGTAGGTCTCGAGATATAGCCGCAGAAGGTCGGGATCCTTCTCTCCGATGGCGACCTGGTAGAACAGCGCCTCCTCCGAGACCGTCACCGGGCTGTCGTCGAACATGAACTTGCGGGTGAGCGAGGAGTTCTCCCACGGGATCTGCTGCCCGCCGGTGGCCGCCAGAACGTCGCGCCGGACCGAGATCATCAGCTCCGAGATGTCCTGTCCGGGAGTGTAGAGATGGTGCAGCATCGCCTCGGTGAAGAAGCTGTTCCGCCCGCTGCCGTCATAGGCCACGTTGTCGGGCTGGGTGGCGTAGGCGAAGAGGAAATTCGCGTCCGTGCCGACCCGCGCCAGCCCGTCGCCGACCCCCGGCGCGTTCTGCATCACCTCGCCAAAGGGGTTGTCGCGGCAGGCGTCGAGGAAGATCAGCTTCATCCCATCAGAGGCCTCCATGGCGCGCAGCACCTCGTTGATCGCCACCGTCTCCTCGGGGATGTCGGAAACGGTGCTGAGCGCTGCGTCAGTGGGAAGCAGGTAGTTGCGCCCGTCGACCTGGAAGGCGTGACCGGCATAGTAGAACAGCACCACGTCGGCACTGGCAGCGGCGGCGGCGAAGTCGCGTGTGGTCTGCCGCATGCCCGCCTTGGTGAGGTTGCGCCCGGTATGGACCTCGAAGCCCAGCCCCTCGAGCGCCACCGAGATGTCGAGCGCGTCGTTCTGCGGGTTCTTCAGCGGCTCGACCGCCTCGTATTCGGAATTGCCCACCACCAGCGCGACGCGGGTCTCGGCCAGGGCCGGCGCGGCGGCGAGGAAGAGCGCCGTCCAGAGCATCGCCAGCTGCCGTCCGGGTCGGGCCATGGCTCAGAGCCCCACCGCCCGCGACAGCTCGATGCCGACGCTCTCGACCGCGGTCGAGACCCTTGTGATCGTCGCGGTTTGCACGCTGGCAAGCTCGGGATCGTCGGCCCGGACAAAGGCGATGGCCTTGCGGATCTCGTTTGCTGCGGTGTCGATCTGGGCGCGGGATTCGTTGATCGCGTCGCGGCGGATCGCCTCGCGCTCGGCCTCGGTGGTGGCACCGGCCAGCCGGCTCTCGGCGCGGGCGCGCGCCCCGTCGATGCCGCGCCGCGCATCCTGAACGATGCGCGCCACGTCCTGCATGCCCGGCGGCAGCTCGCTGGCGATCTCGTCGAGCTCGTTGGCGAAATCGTTCAGCGCGTCCGACAGGCAGGCGAGGTAGCGGCTGACATCGGCATCGCTCTGGGCGCAGGCATCGGCGGCGACCTCCAGCGTCGCGGCAATCGGCTCGACCGCCTCCAGCGTGCGCTGCGCGTCATCGACGGTGGTCGAGGGGCCGGGCACCGCGAGGGTGGTGCTGTCGGTGTCGGTCGTGAGCGTGATCTGGATCGTGTCGGTGGGGTTGGGCTGGTCGAAGGACAGCGGCGGCGTCGGCAGCGGCACGACCTCGTCGGCCACGGCCACCGCCTCGACGCTCATCGTGCCTTCGACAAAGGCGATGTCGTAATTCGACAGCCCGCTGCCCTGCGCCTCCGAGATCGCGATCAGGTAGGGCCCGTCCTCGACGCTGGCCTCCGCCACGGCGCCATCGCTTGAGAGGGTGGCGCTGTCGACGCTGTCGCCGAACAGCAGGCCGCGGGTGGTGAACTCGGTCCCTGCGAAGGTGAAGGTCTCGCCGAAGGACTTGGTCTGATCGTCGGCGGTGATGGTCAGCGCCGCCGGGTCGACACTCATGGCACCATCGACATAGGCGATGGTGTAGTTGCTGAGCCCCGTGCCCGAGGCGTTGCTGGCGGTGATGGCGTACGGGGAGCCTGCGACCGCGGCGGTGTTGAGCGCGCCGTCGCTGGCCAGGTCGACGCTGGCGACGCTGTCGGAGAACAGCAGGCCCGAGGTGGAGAACTCGGTGCCGGCGAAGGTGAATGCCTCGCCGTAGGTCTTGACCTGATCGTCGGCGGTGATGGTGAGCATTGCCGGGTCGACACTCATGGCACCATCGACATAGGCGATGGTGTAATTGCTCAGGCCGGAACCGGAGGCGTTGCTCGCGGTGATGGCGTACGGGGAGCCTGCGACGGTCGCGGTTTCCA
>NZ_JBYNAH010000149.1:0-13142 GCF_059781815.1 Salipiger sp.
CAGGCAACCGGCTCCCCAGCAAACTCAATGCCATGCCGGTCAGCTTCGAGATCTCAATCGTGACCGCACGTAGCGCGTGAAAACACGGTGGGCGAGGACGCGCGCGCGGATATTGCGTCCGACCGCCACAAATCTGACATGCACCTCAACTACCGGATCTTATAGGGAGCGAGGGCACATTGATGCGTCCAGGTGCCGAGAATCGATTCCGAGAAGGCAGCGTGCTCCTCAAAGCGTTTGTGTCGACCCGCGTCACGCTTCTCTCCCAAGGTCTTTGCGAAAAAATTGTCGTCCAGCAAAGGCCGAGGGCATCTCGCCGCCATATGCGCTCAACCCAAGGAGGTTTACGCCTTGTCGCGCTGTGGGCTACCCGCCCTCACCACTGCGAACGTCGTTCTTACCCGGCTTCCTCAAGCTTCTGGCGGACGATCTCGCTTACCTCTTCGATATGCTCGAGAACCGCCTGGGCCGCCGCATCGGGATCATTGGCCAAGATGGCGTCGTGGATCTGTTTCATCCGCGCAAAGCCCGAGGCGTGCCGGTCCTCCGTGGAGAGGGTCAGCGCCCGCAGGCGGCTGATGCGCCCGTTCAGACGCTTGACGACATCCCAGGCGACGTCGTGGCCGGCCGCCTCGAAGATCTTCTGATAGAATCCGCTCGAGGCATCGTAGAGCTGCCGTGAACTGTCCCCTGAATATGCCTTCGAGAGCACGTCGAGCGCCTCCGTCAGGGAGGCTTTCACAGCGCCATCGGCAACCCGGGCACAATCACGTGCGGCATCGGATTCGAGAAGCAGACGAACCTTGTAGATCTGGCTCGCCAGCGGCCAGTCGAGCGCTGCGACAACGGGCCCTTTGTTCGGGATGAATTCGACCAACCCCTCCGCTTCGAGGTAGCGCAGGCTCTCGCGGATGACCGACCGGGACACTCCGAGCTCATCGCAAAGCGTGCGCTCGACCAGCCGGGCACCGGACTTGAAGTAGCCACTGAAGATCGCTTCTCGTAGCCGTTCTGTCGCGAGCGTTCGCAGCGTCTGGGGCGGCTGCTCAATCCTTAGGCTTCCTGTCGGCACGTCTACCATCTTCCATCCCCGCATCTCGCTTTAGAAAAATAATGCATTTTATTCAACGCACTACCAGCATCACGCCCATTTGCATTGCAGCATTCGATGCTCCTCCGATTGGTCTTCCCAAGAACATCCGGTCGCCCCGGCACTTCGAAACTACCGATAGATGGAGGGGCCGAGCAATGCAAGATTGACATATGATCTCATGGTATACCAACATATGAGAAGATGATATGAGGACACTGCCGTGCAGCTCGTGCTGAGAAAAACCCTTCTCCATGAAGAGACCACACTGATCGAGGGCGGCCGCAGCGCCGAGACGCCTCTCCGCCTGATTGCCGCCGCAGCGGTCATCGCCAACCCCTGGGCCGGGCGCGGTTTCGTCGAGGACCTCAAGCCCGAGATCACCGCCATTGCGCCGGAGCTGGGGGCCCTTCTGACCCGCATGATCATCGAAGCCGCGGGCGGCGGCGACCGGGTCGAGGGCTACGGCAAGTCCGCAGTGGTCGGCGTCAATGGCGAAGTCGAGCATGGCTCTGCCCTCATTCACACGCTGCGCTTCGGCAACCACTACCGCGACGCCGTGGGAGCGAAGAGCTACCTCTCCTTCTGCAATACCCGTGGCGGCGCCAACGCGCCCGTAATGATCCCGCTGATGGACAAGACCGATGCGGGCCGGCGGTCGCATTACCTCACCATCCAGATTGCAATCCCCGATGCCCCGGCCCCCGACGAGATCGTCGTGGCGCTCGGCGCCTCCATCGGGGGCCGCCCGCACCATCGCATCGGAGACCGCTATCAGGACCTGAAGGAGCTCGGACATGATCTCGAAAACCCTGCGGGCGTCTGACGGGCGGACGGTCCGGTATCTCGAAGCCGGAGACGGGCCACCCCTGCTTCTGTTTCATGGCGTCGGCATGCGCGCCGAGACCTGGGCCCCCCAATACGACAGGCTGGCGCCACATGCCCGGATCATTGCCCCGGACATGGCGGGGCACGGAAGCAGCGACGCGCTCGAGGGCGCGCCACGCCTGCCCGACTATGTCGCTTGGGCGGCACGGTTCATCGAGGCGCTAGAGATCGGACCCGTGGCCTTGGCCGGGCACTCGATGGGTGCGCTGATCGTGCTCGGGCTCGCGGTGGAGTTTCCGCACCTCGTCGACCGGATCTGCCTCCTGAACGCGGTCTACCGACGAGATCCGGCGGCGGCGGAGGCTGTCCGGTCCCGTGCGGCCGCACTCGAATACGGCGACGACGATCCCGAGGCGACGCTCGACAGATGGTTTTATCCCGGCGAACATCCCGCCTTGCGGCTCCAGGTGCGCGGCTGGCTGGCGGACGTGAACCCCGACGGCTACCGGCAGGCCTATACCGCCTTCTCGACCGGCGATGCGGTCTACGCCGACGCCCTACCGCGCATCCGTTGCCCTGCGCTTGTCCTGACGGGCGAGCTTGACCGCAACTCGAACCCCGAGATGACCCGGCGCATGGCCGAAGGCATCCCCGGCGCCCGCGCCGTGGTGATCCCCGGCGCGCGCCACATGACAAGCCTGACAGACCCGGAAGCGGTCAATCGGGAACTGCAAATCTGGCTGGCAGAGCGCCGGCAGGATGTGCCGGACACCGCACGCGCCCTTCACGTGACGGACCGACCGGCAGGATGACCCGCATCGCGGGCGAACGAAGAACGACGACGAACCAACAGGGAACTCTCATGAAACAGATTCTTCAGACGATCCGGGGCGCTTGCCTTGCCATTGGCCTTGCCGCAGGCGCGACCGCAACCACCGCCGCCGCACAGGACGCCAGCACCTGGAGCAACATTCAGGACAGCAAGACGCTGCGTGTCGGCGTGGCCCAAGCCGAACCTTGGTTCTTCAAGGATACGATGTCGGGAGAGTGGACCGGCATCGGCCCCTCCTATGCCCGGGCGCTCGCCGCAGCGATGGAGGTCGAGCTCGAGCTTGTCGAAGTCACCTGGGGCACCGCAATCGCGGCGCTGCAATCCGACAAGATCGACATGATGCCGTTGCTTAACATCACCCCGGCCCGTGCGATGACAGTGGATTACGCCAACTCGCCGCTGGCCTATTCCGGACTCGCCCTCCTGGTGCGCGACGGCATCGATGTCGAGACCTGGCAGGACGCCAACTCGGCCGACCTGACCATCGCAGTGCCGCACGGCGCCTCCGAGGATCAGTTCGTGTCGACCTATCTCGACAAGGCGCAGGTCCAGCGCTTCCCCTCCTACGCCGAACAGGTTGCCGCGTTCCAGAACGGCGGTGCAGACGCCGTGATGCTGTATCACCCGACGTTGGCGGTCATGTATGACCGCATCGGCGAAGGCAAGATCGTGATCCCCGCGCCCTATCACATCGACAGCTCCGACGTCGCGGTGCGCCGCGAGGCTGACAAGACGTTCCGCGACTATCTCTCCGTGGCAAACAACTACTTCTACACCACCGGCAAATCGCAGGAATGGTATGCCGAATTTCTCGGCACCCGTGGCATCGATGCCGGTGGAATTCCCGGGATCCAGCGTGAAGCCTGGACCGCCCAGTAAGGCCCTCTGAAAGATCGCGGTGCCGCGTCCTGCGGCACCGCCTGCGGGCCCTCCCCTTCGCGCCCGCCCACGACCGGATCGGATCATGACCTACGACTGGAACTTCTCTTTCCTCGCCTCGAATGCCGGGCTCCTGGCGCATGGCCTTGGCAACACCCTGCTGGTCACCGTCATCGCGCTGACCATCGGCCTCGCAGGAGGCCTGCTTCTGGCGCTGCTGCGGCTGTCGCGGATCTGGCCGCTGCGCGCCTGCGCGGCGTGCTTCGTCGAGGTCTTCCGCGCCCTGCCGCCTCTGGTGCAGCTCTACTGGTTCTTCTTTGCCATGCCGCGCCTGACCGGCCTGCGCATGACGCCGTTCGAGGCGTCCGTCGTGGCGCTCTCTCTGGTCGCATGCGCCTTTATCGCCGAGGTCTTCCGTGGCGGCATCCTGGCCGTTCCGCGCGGCCAGTGGGAGGCCGCCAAAGCCATCGGCCTGAGCCCCGCACGCACAATGACCCGCGTGATCCTCCCGCAGGTGCTGCAGCGCAACCTCCCGATCTTCCTCGAGCGCGCCATCGAACTGCTCAAGACCTCGACCATCGCCTCGGCGATCTCCTATACCGATCTTCTGTTTGCGGCGCAGGACATCTCCTTCCGCACCTACCGCACGCTCGAGGCGTTCACCGTGGTGGCCCTGATGTTCTTTCTGCTGATCTTCCTGTGCAGCCGCCTCACCCACATGCTCGAGAGACACATGGCGCGCTCCGGCGCGATCCGGGTGCACTGATGGACTGGCTCGATGCAATCCTGCCCCGCGGCATCAGCACCGACACGCTGATCTTCCTCTGCCGAGGCCTGGTGCAAACCTTCAAGCTCGCCGCAGTCGCCCTCGTCTGCAGCCTGACGCTGGGCGTGGTCTTCGGGATCATGCGATATTCCGGCGGACGCGCCCTGCGGCTTGCCGCCACAACATTTGTCGAGCTGTTCCGGAACACCCCGGTGCTCGTGCAGATCCTTTGGTTCTACTTCGCCCTCCCGATCCTCACCGGGCTGGAGGTCAGCGCCTTCACCGCCGCCGCGCTCGGCCTGTCGCTCAACTCGGGTGCCTTCTCGGCCGAGATCGTGCGGGCCGGGCTGCAAGGCGTGCCGCGCGGCCAGTGGGAGGCGGCCGAGGCGCTTGGCCTGTCCCGCGGCTGGCGGCTGCGCAGAGTGATCCTGCCGCAGGCGCTGCGCAACATGCTGCCCGCCTTCACCAACCGCTGGATCGAGCTTTTCAAGCTCACCTCGCTCGGCGCCATCATCGCCTATCCCGAGTTGGTCTATTCCGCGCAGCAGGTCTCGAACACCTGGTTCAACCCCGTCGAGGTCTTCTCGACCGTCGCCGTCATCTTCGCCGCCATCGTCATCCCCGCGACCTGGGGCCTGCGGCGGCTCGAGACGCGGCTGGCAAGGAAAGCATAAGTCATGTCCGATCCGCTTCTCACCATCCACGACCTGCACAAGAGCTTCGGCCGGGCGGAGGTCCTCAAGGGCATCGACCTGTCCGTGTCGCCTGGCGAGACCGTCGTGCTCCTCGGCGCGAGCGGCTCGGGCAAGAGCACGCTGCTGCGCTGCATCAATTTCCTCGAACTGCCGACCACCGGCACCGTCACCTTTCGCGGCGAAACACTCGGAACGCCCTCGGGCAAGGGGCGCAAATACTCGGAGCGCGAACTGCGTGCGCTGCGCGCCCGGGTCGGAATGGTGTTCCAGCAATTCAACCTGTTCCCGCACATGACAGCGCTCGAGAATATCGTCGAGGGACAACGCGCCGTGCTGCATCGCAGCCGCCCCGAGGCCGAGGCGCGCGGCCACGCGCTGCTTGAGCAGATGGGCCTGTCCCACCGCGCCGACGCATACCCGTCCGGCCTCTCCGGCGGGCAGCAGCAACGCGTCGCCATCGCCCGTGCGCTGGCGATGGAGCCCCAGATGCTGCTCCTCGACGAGGCGACCTCAGCGCTCGATCCGGAACTCGTGGGCGAGGTGCTGCGCGCGATGCGCGCCCTGCGCGACGAAGGCATGACCATGGTGATCGTCACCCACGAGCTTGGCTTCGCTTACCATGTCGCCGATCGCGTGCTCTTCCTGAGCGACGGCGCCATCTACGAGCAGGGAACCCCGGAAGAAGTCCTGCGCCATCCCAAGCGTGACCGCACACGCGAATTCGTCAACCGGCACGGCGAGTTCAGCCTGCCGCCCGCCGACCGGCCCTGAGCCGGTCGCGCCCCTATCAAAGCAACGGAGAGACCATGAAACTGACCTGGCTTGGACATTCCGCCTTTCGTCTCGAATATGCCGGCGCGGTGATCCTGATGGACCCGTTCCTGAACGGAAACCCGCTCTTCCCCGGCGATTACGCCGACGCCATCGCCGGCTGCACCCACGTGCTGCTGACCCATGGACACGAAGATCACATCGGTGACACTGCCGCGATCTGCCGTGAGACCGGCGCCATGCTGGTTTCGACGCCGGAAATCTGCGGCTTCCTGTCGATGCAGGGGGCCGAAACCGTCAACCCGGGCAATATCGGCGGTACAGTCGATTGCGGCGGCTTCCGGGTGAGCTTCACCGACGCGACGCATTCGTCCTCGGTCACCACCGAAAGCGGCATCGTTTATCTCGGCAATCCCACCGGCATGGTGCTGCGCTCCGAGAGCGAGGCCACGCTCTACAATGCGGGCGACACCGGGGTGTTCTCCGACATGGCGCTGATTCACGAATTCTATGCCCCGAAGATCGGCCTGCTCCCGATCGGAGACCGCTTCACCATGGACGCGGCCGGCGCGGCCCTCGCCGCCCGGCGCTTCTTCGAATTCGAGACGGTGGTGCCGATGCATTACGCCACCTTCCCGCTGGTTGCCCCCGACGCCTCCGGGTTCATCGCCGCGATGGAGGGCAGCGGCGTTGAGGTCGCGGCGCCCGCGCCGGGTGTGACGCTCACACTCTGATCCCGAACCAGTCGAAGGAAGCTTCACATCATGTCGAGAACAGCAGAAATCGCCGGAGGCGGCATCGCGGGGCTGTCGCTGGCCTGGGCGCTTGCGGATCGTGGCTGGCGCGTGCGCCTCCACGAGCGCGGCGAGGAGATCCGTGAGGTCGGCGCCGGCATCTACCTGATGCGAAACAGCACCTCGATCTTCGCGCATCACGGCCTTGAGGACCGGATCCTGCAGGACAGCGTCACGCTCACCGGCTCGGAACGGGTAACCAGGGATGGCACGCTGATCCAGCGCACCCGCTTCACCCCCGAAACCGAATGGGTGGTTCTGCCACGCCCGGACCTGATCCGGCGGCTCGCCGACATCGCACGCGAGGCCGGGGCCGAGATCGTGACCCAATCCCGGATTGCCGGGATCGACCCGTCGGGGGCCCTGATCGGCGAGGATGGCCAGCGCTTCGAGGCCGACCTCGTGGTGGCCGCAGACGGCGTGCGCTCGGCGCTGCGCGGCAAGCTCGGGCTCGACATGCTATACGAAGACCGCAGCTCCGGGGCGACGCGGATCCTCGTGCCTCGCGACAAGAACCGCGACCGGCCGGTGATGCAGGAATACTGGTCGGGGCGCCGCCGCATCGGCATCGCCCCCTGCGGCCCGGACCAGATGTATGCCTATCTGAGCTGCCCCAATGACGATCTCGCCGCGCAGGTGCCGCTGGATGTGAAGATCTGGACCGAAGCCTTTCCGGGCTGCGACTGGTTCTTCGAGCGCGTGACCGATCCCGACGCCGCGGTCCGTCACGGCTACAGCCTCGCCAGGGCACGGCACTGGCACACGGGCGCCGCAGCGGTGATTGGCGATGCCGCCCATGGCCTGCCGCCGACGCTTGCGCAGGGGGCTGGCCTTTCGATCACCAACGCCTATGCGCTGGCAGCAACGCTCGAGCGGGAGCCGGATATTCCCACTGCGCTGGCCGCGTGGGAAGCGCAGCAGCGCTGGATCTCGGACAGGACGCAGGATTGGTCGCGCCGGCTCGATCAGATCACGACCGGATGGCCCGCGCCGCTCATGCCACTGCGGCGCCCCGCGCTTTGGGCCATCGGAGCGGTGTTCGGCGGCCGGGTGCGGGTCGCCGACCGGGTGCGTCTGGCCTCATAAAGGGAGGCCGCTCCCCGGTCGCGACGCCATAGTGTCTCCAGACGGACAGTCCCACGAGACCGGGGCGGCTTGGATCGCAGGCCGACCGCGGACCACGCGATCAGCTCGGCCGAATTCTCCGCCCTGTTTCGAGTGCTCGGCCTGCTCTTACCGCTGAGTTTCGACGTCCGCGTCCAAGCCTCCCAGCCTCCAAGCTTCCGAGCCCGGATGCCGGACTTAAGCCCTTAGAGCAGGATCATGTCTTCGCTGACATCGGCCAGACGCGTATCCACGAACGTGATCTCGACACCCTGGTCCACAAAGACAACGTTACTTCCGACCTGGCTCATCTTCGCGAGCGCCTGCTCCGCGTCGGTATAGCCGAAGTCCTCGAGCGCCACGTAGTCCCAGGGCTCGAGATCCAACACCAGATGGCTGCCGCCGTCCGCCTGTTCGAAATCGAACACATCGGCGAACAGACCGCCGGCCAGCGCGTTATCGCCGCTCTCACCGCTGAGCCAGTCGTGAAACGGATCGCCCGCGCTATGCTCGATGCCACGCATCCAGGCCTTGAACGCCTCGGCTGTAGCGGCGACGAACTCTGCGCTCTGGGCGAAGCCGCGCACCACCTCGGCCCGGCTCATTCCGGCGTCGAGCCGCGCGGTCCAGTTGGCGAGGCCGGTGGCGTCGGCTTCGCGGCCCAGCACGTTGCTGTAGAGCAGGCTGACGAACCCCTGATTGTCCAGCGCCCCATAGGTGGCCTGGAACTCGGCGCTGTTCACGAAGCCGTCGATCACCGACTCGAGTTCCCGGCCATCCGCCAGCCTTGCGGACCAATTGCTGAAGCCGGTCACATCCGGAGCCCGGTCGAGCGTCGCCTGATAGATCCGGTAGACATCGTCGCCCCACCCGGCCTGCGAGCTGGCATTGGCAAACGAGCGGGCCTCGGAGGCGGTGGCCTCGGTGAACTCGGCACTCTGCGAGAAGCCCAGAACCACCTGCGCCCGGCTCATCCCGGCGTCGAGACGCGCGGTCCAGTTGGCGAGACCGGTGGCATCCGCTTCGCGGCCCAGCACGTTCTCGTAGAGCAGCCCGACGAAAGCCTGGTTGCTGAGCGCGCCGTAGGTGTTCTGGAACTCCTGACTGTTGACGAAACCGCTGGCGACCTGCTGCAGGCTCCGCTCCCCAGTGAACAGACGTTCGCTCCAGTTCGTCAGCCCCGTCGCATCGGGCGCACGATCAAGCGTCGCCTGATAAAGCCTGTAGACGGTGGCAGCCTCGTCCATCGCATAGGTCGCGTCGAACCCGTCTCCGAAGATCGCGTCATCGCCGCCGCGGCCAAAGAAGCTCTCGGCGCCGTCGCTGCCCGAGAGTTTGTCGCCGAATTCGCGGGTGCCGCGCAGTTCCTCGATGCCGGAGACGGTCTGCAGGAAACCGGTGCCCTCCCAGCTGCCCATCGCTGTGCCGGCGGCGAGATCGACGGCGACCGCACCGGTCATGCCGCTCTGATCGAAGCGCAGCATGTCCCAGCCGTCTCCGCCGATGACGGTGTCGTTGCCGCCCAGGGTCGCGAAGCGCTCGTCGCGGGCGCTGCCGGTCATGCTGTCCGCATGGGCGGTGCCGCGGATCTCGATCTCGCCCGGGAAGTAGAGCGCGCCGGTCACCTCGTCGGCATAGGGCGCGGCGGTGGTGATCGTGTCGCGACCGCCGAAGCCGTCCTCCGAGACGATGCCGGCGGTCATGTCGATGACGATGCCGCGGGTCGGGCTGTTGCCGGAATTGTCGGTCTTGTAGTCGAGCCGCACGGTGCCATCGGACTCGCCCAGAACGAAGCTGTCGTTGCCGCGCCCGCCGGTCAGCGCCAGCCAGCCGTCATCGCTGACCGTGGCGTTGAACGTGTCGTCCGAGGCGGTGCCCGACAGCGCCAGCCCGTCGGCCTCCATGGCCGAGACGACACTCAGGATCTCGGTGGTGCCATGGCCGCCGGTCTTGGTGATCAGGGCGGTGTCGTTGTGGCCGTCGATGTCGAAGCGCATGCCATCGCCAGAGGCCACCATGTCGGCGTGATCGATGTAGAGATAACCGTATTCCATCGAGCCGGCATCGACGGTGTCGTCGCCGAGCCCGGGGTCGACCGTATCCTCGCCGTCGCTGTCGCCGGGATCGATGTAATCGTCGCCGTCGCCGGTCGCGATCCAGTCCATGCCGGCGCCGGTCATGAAATCGTCGTCCTGGTCGCTGCCGATCACCGTGACCGGCACCGAGCCGAGATCGATACCGTAGCCGAGGAAGATCGGAGACACGCCCACCAATCCTGTGGACGCGGTCGCGTCGACAGTGATCTCGCCGTTCCGCTGCAGCAGCTCGACGATCAAGCGGTCCTCGAGACCCGACTGCCAGTCGTCCAGAGCAGAGATCAGCTCTTGCAGGCCCCAGTCGATGTCAGTGATGGTCGCAACCAGATTGCCGCCCCGGTCGTAGAACTCCATCGCGCTCACCGTGCCGCTGATCTCGGCATCGTCATAGGAGGCGCGCAGCCCGGTCCCGATCAGAACGGTGCGGTAGTTGGTCTCCGGGTTGCTGACCTCGACCCGGAGGGCGCTGGCCGAGATCAGATCGAGATCGACGCCGGCGGCGGTCCAGTTGCTGAGAAATGCGTACTGAAAGAAGAAGCGTGGCTCTCCGGACAAGGTGATGAGCATAATGGTACCTGCAGTGGTCTTGGACTGTCGAACGGACGACGACGTAAAGAAATCCAGTTAAGCTGTGTTTTTCGCGTTGATCGATGCGGGCCCGGGCGGGCCGATGCGCCCCAGAACGTGAATAAATTATGCACGTTTTCAACAGGAACGTTACCGGGCGGGGAAGGCGTGAAGCGCCTGTGTCGGTTATGCCTCAGCTGCGGAGCGGGCGATCAGACGATGCCGGTGGCCCGGACCGGGACGGCTATCGCGACGCGATGCTTACCGGGGATGGGCGCCGATCGGCCAGCGGCGGCAACCATTCGACACGCACCGGCTTCAGCAATGTCAGCGACGCAGTTGCGCGAGAGCCTCACGGCTGAGGCCGCCGAAGACACCATTCTCGCTCGCCACGCGTGAGGCTGAGCTTCGATGGCTTGCCGCCTCACCGGGGAGGCGTACACGCTGAGGCAGAAAATGCTCTGAAGTTAATCAGAAATCTTGACGGATGCCTCAGAGTTGAACGAGTGTCGCCCGGCTTATCACCAATTGAATGTTTATTTACATGACACCTAGTACAGACGTTTTCGACATCGGCCGCCTTGGATTCTATGGCGGCTTGGGCGCAGAGATCACGACCCTCGCCAACGGCAACATGGTCCTGACCTGGAGCGAGACCGGCACCAGCATATTCAACCCCCTGCCGGGCTTCACGGACGGGAGCAGCAATGTCATCGCAGCCTGGATGCTCGATGCGAACGGCAACCCGATTGGCCGCCCGTTTCAGGTGAACACCACCGAAGCCGGCCTCGACCTCGACCCGCAGGTCACGACGCTGAGCAATGGAAACTTCGTGATATCCTGGACCGGCACCGACGCTGACGTGGTCTGGGAACAGGACGTGCGTGCCCAGATCTTCTCCCCATCCGGTGCCCCTGTCGGGAGCGAAATCGCCCTCGACGCGACCCCCATGGGCAGTCAGAGATACAGCCGGACCGTCGCCACCCCCGATGGCGGCTTCATCGCCACGTGGACAGACGATGGCCATGGCGGCACCGATGTCATGGGGCAGCGGTTCTCCGCGACCGGTCAGCCGATCGGCCCCGAAGCGGTGCTCTACGATCCGGCCTATTCCGCCAACGAGTACGAATGGATCAGCATCGGCGCCAACCAATACCGCGTGTTCGACCACATGCAGACCTTCGCCACGACTGGCGCAACCGAAGCGCTGGACGGCGAGAACGCCTTCGCGACCGAGCTCGTGGGCAACAATCCGAACGAACTCCGAGCGAGCACCCTGACCTCGACGACGCTGGCCGATGGCAGCTACGTGATGGCGGGCACGGTCCGGCCGGATGGTGCTGAAGATGTCGAAATCTACATGTTCGCCCGCGATGCCAATGATGAGGATCTGTTGCCCGAAGGCGCGCTCGGGCGGTACGTTGGGATCAATGAAACCCCCTACAACAGCAGGAATTTCGCCCTCGAGATCGAGGGCTTGTCCTCGGGCGGGCTGGTTGCGGTCTGGACCCACACCGAAGAGGCTTCGACCTCGGTCATGGCGCGGTTCTTCGACGCCGATCTCGTGCCGGTGGGCGGAGAGGTCCGTGTCGACACCAGCGCCGGGGCCAGCCTTGAACCGGTGGTCACCGAAACCGCGTCGGGCGAGGTCCTGATCGCCTGGACCGAAGTCAACACCTCTGCCGAGAACCCCGGCCTCGACTTTGTCGCGCGGCGCTTTTCCGTCGACGGCGAGCCGCCCAGCGGGCCGCCCCCGGCCGAGACAAACACCTTCATCGGGACCGCCGCCTCCGAAGCGATCATCGGCGAGGACACCGACGACCTGATCAGCGGGCTGGCGGGCAATGACACGCTGACCGGCGCCCGCGGCGATGACACCGTCATCGGTGGTCCCGGTGCCGACGCCCTGACCGGTGACGCCGGCGACGACCTGCTGATCGGCGGCGAGGTTGCGGATGTCTCGAGCGCGACCGGGGCCAAGATCTTCCGGGTGTTCCAGGCCACGCTCGCGCGCTTCCCCGACAGCACCGGCTATGGCAACTGGAGCGAGCGGCTTCAGAGCGGCGAGCGGACACTGCTCGAGGTGATCGAGGGCTTCGTGGGCAGCCCGGAATTCCAGGCCACCTACGGTGCGCTCGACAACACCGCCTTTGTCAGCCTGCTCTATCAGAACGTGCTCGGGCGCGCGCCCGATGCGACAGGCCTTGGCAACTGGGTCGGGCGTCTGGAGGACGGCATGTCGCGCGCCGAGGTGGTGCGCGGCTTCTCGGAAAGCGGTGAGTTCAAGACCAACACCAACGACGCCGCCAGCGCCTATGTCGCCGCCGAGATTGACATCGCCGACAGGCTCGACGACGCGTTCCGCCTCTACCAGGCAACGCTCGACCGCGCGCCCGACCTGACCGGGCTCGAGAACTGGGCGACCCGTCTCGAGAATGGCACCGCCTACGTGACGGTCGCCAACGGCTTTGTCGCCTCGCCCGAGTTCCAGAGCACCTATGGCGCGCTCGACAACGAGGCCTTTGTCACGCAGCTCTACCAGAACGTGCTGGGCCGCGCGCCGGATGCCACCGGGCTTTCGAACTGGACGCAGAGGCTCGAGGACGGCATGAGCCGCGCCGCGGTGGTTCAGGGCTTCGCGCAAGCACCCGAATTTGTCGCCAACACCGAAGAGGCCTTCATGACCTTCATGCGGTCGGTCGAGGGCGACACCTTCGATG
>NZ_JBYNAH010000150.1:0-9769 GCF_059781815.1 Salipiger sp.
CGCCCGGGGGGGGGCGGCCGTGGGGGGGGGGGGGGCGGCGCGGGGGGGGGGGGGGGGGGGGGGGGCGTCCCTTGTGGGAGGGGACCGCGGGCTTGGGCGTCGCAGGGGCGGGGCCGTTGCTGCGACGCGCCTTCCGGGGGCTACTGTGCGCGGCGGCGCGGTTTCGGCGGGCGCGGGGCGACCTTTTCCTCGATATGCTGGATCACCAGGCCCGCGATATCCTTCTCGGAGGTGCGCTCGATGCCCTCGAGCCCGGGCGAGGAATTGACCTCGAGCACCTTGGGGCCGTCCTCGCCGCGCAGCAGGTCGACGCCGGCCACGTCGAGCTTCATGGCGCGGGCCGCCTTGACCGCCGTCTCGCGCTCCGTGCGGGTGATCTTCACCGGCTCGGCGGTGCCGCCCTGGTGCAGGTTGGAGCGGAAATCGTCGGGCTTGCCGCGGCGGCGCATCGCGGCGACCACCTTGCCGCCGACCACGAAGCAGCGGATGTCTTCCCCGGCGGCCTCCTTGACGAAGCTCTGCACCAGGAAATCGGCCTTCAGCCCCTGGAAGGCGGAGATCACGCTCTCCGCCGCCTTCTTGGTCTCGGCCAGCACCACGCCCTTTCCTTGCGTGCTCTCGAGCAGCTTCAGCACCAGCGGCGCGCCGCCCACGAGGCTGATGACGTTGGCCGAATCCTTCGGCGAACGGGCGAAGGCGGTGGTCGGCATGCCGATGCGGTGGCGCGCCAGCACCTGATGGGCGTGCAGCTTGTCGCGCGACACGGTGATGCCCTCGGAGCCCGACAGGCAATAGGTGCCGAGGCTCTCGAACTGGCGCACCACCGCGGTGCCGTAGGAGGTCACCGAGGCGCCGATGCGCGGGATCACCGCGTCGTAATGCGGCAGGCGGCGGCCGTCGTAATGCACCTCGCCGCCGACGGCGCGGATGTTCATGTAGCAGCGCGAGGTGTCGATCACCTCCATGGTGTGGCCGCGCGCCTCCGCCGCCTCGATCAGCCGGCGGGTCGAGTAGTTCGACGGCTCGCGGGTCAGGATGGCGAGGCGCAGGGCGCGGCGGTGCTGCTTGTGGCGCGGGATGGCGCGGTATTCTTCGAAGGAGAGCTCGGGCTGCTGGAAGCTGTGGCTCGGCGACACGATCATGTCATCGGCCAGCGCCGAGCGGCCGAGCAGCATGCGGTAGGCCATCGAGCCGCGATCGGTCAGCGTCACCTCGATCGGCCAGCTGCGGTCGTCCATCCTCACCGTGGTCTCGATCACGAAGCGCAGCTCGGTCTCGCCGTTCGACGAGGTCACCTCGCGGCGGTCCTTGAGCGGCGCCGAGCAGATGATCTCGAGACCGGGATCGGCGGGGTCGGGGTGGATCGCGAAGCGCACCATCGGCTTGTCTTCCGGGCCGAAGGGCTCGATGGCAAAGGCGTGCAGCGCCGAGGTGCGGGCGCCGGTGTCGACCTTGGCGCGGATCGCTGGCAGGCCGAGATCGGGCAGCGCAAGCCACTCTTCCCATCCGAGGGTGAACTGAGACATCAACGGGCTCCTTTCGAGACGCGCGGTAGCGCGCTGTAGCGGGACAGTATGACAGGGGCAATACGAATGCCCAGGCTTCCCGACCCTTGCCGTTGCGACGCAGAAACCTCGCGTAAAACGGGAAAATTGGTTAAAGTTTAGACATTCAGGCCATGCGGTCCCCGGGTCCGGTTCCGAAAACCCGGGGTTGCGGGTGCATTTCTGGCCCCGGAGGCGCGGAACCGGCGCAGACTGGGGCTCTGGAATCGCAAAGGAGACTGCCATGGGTACCGCATTGCGCGATGGCGACGGCAAACTGTCGCTGACGACCCGGATCATGATCGCCATGGGGGCGGGTCTCGTCCTCGGGGTGATCCTCAACATCGCCGGCATCGAGGCGATCAACACCCATCTCGTCGGGGGTCTGTTCGGCATGATCGGACGGATGTTCGTCAACGCCCTGCAGATGCTGGTGGTGCCGCTGGTGTTCTTCTCGCTGATCTGCGGCGTGGCGGGGATCGGCGACATCCGCATCCTCGGCCGGGTCGGCGGCAAGAGCTTCGGCCTCTACATCGCCACCACGGCGACGGCCATCGCGGTGGCGATCCTGATCGCGCTGGTGGTGGCGCCGGGCGACGGCTTCGTGATGGAGGGCATCGACACCTCGGGCGTCACCGGTCGCGAGGCGCCGAGCGTCTGGGAGACCTTCGCGGCGATCGTGCCGCGCAACCCGGTTGCGGCGTTCTCGGGCGGCGAGATGCTGCAGATCATCTTCTACACCATCATACTCGGCATCGCCGCGCTGATGCTGGGCGAGCGCTCCAAGACCTTCGTGGAAGCCTGCGAATACATGAACGAGCTGATGATGAAGGTGGTGCAGATCGTCATGGCCTTCGCGCCCTACGGCGTGTTCTGCCTGATCGCCAAGACCTTCGCCGAGCAGGGCATCGGGCTCTTCATGCCGGTGATCGCCTATGTGCTTGTGCTCGTGGGGGCGCTGCTGCTGCACCTCTTCGTCACGCTGATGCTGTTCCTGAAGGTCTTCTCGGGGCTCAACCCGATCACCTTCCTGAAGAAGATCCGCCCGGCGCAGATCTTTGCCTTCTCGACGGCCTCGTCGAACGCGACCATCCCGGTCACCCTGCGCTGCGTGACCGAGCGCATGGGGGTGAGCAACTCGGTGGCCTCGTTCTCGGTGCCCTTCGGCGCAACGATCAACATGGACGGCACCGCGATCATGCAGGGCGTGGCGACGGTGTTCCTCGCCAATGTCTACGGCATCGACCTTGGCCTCGGCGGCTACCTGACGGTCATCGCCATGGCGGTGCTGGCCTCGATCGGCACCGCGGGGGTGCCCGGCGTGGGCCTTGTCATGCTGACCATGGTGCTGGGGCAGGTCGGCCTGCCGATCGAGGGCATTGCGCTGATCCTCGGGGTCGACCGCCTGATGGACATGATCCGCACGGCAGTGAACATCACCGGCGATGCGGTGGTCTCGACCATCGTCGCCAAGACCGAGGGCCAGATGGACCTAGCCGTTTACGGCGATCCGAATGCCGGGGTGATGACCATCGACGACCTGCATATCGACGAGGAGGCCGAGCACGTGCTGGCCGACGCGGCGCACAAGCCGGCGGAATAGGACTTCTTCGTCGGGGGAATGCGAGGGCGCCTTCGGGCGCCCTCTTGCGTGTCACCAGACCTGCAGCACCCGGCGCGACAGGTGAAAGCCGTGGCCGTCGGCGTTCTGGCAGCGCAGGCCGTTTGTCTCCGAGAGGCACGAGATGCCGCCCCATGTGGCGGAGACGCCGTAGGGCGCGACATCGACGCCGGAAGAGGTGTTCGGGCGGCCCGGTCCGCCGCATTCCATCTGAACGCGGCCGCGTTCGAGCAGCACATAGTTGTGGCCCCATCCGCCGCCGCAGGAGGCGGGGCGCGGCACGTTCGGCGTGCCGCTGAACTGGAAGATCGTGCAGCTCAGATCGGCCGAGTTCGCGCCGACACCGATGTAGCACTGGATATTGCCGGAGGGGGTCTTGAAGGGGGAGACATCCGCGAGGGCGGGGGAGGCCAGCACGAGGCTGGCGGCAAGAAGACGTTTGAACATGGGACGATCCTGAAAGGGGCAATGGGAAAAGGTCTTGCCCGGACAGGGAACGACGGGAGGAGAGAGTGAGTCAAGCAAGCCGGAGGGTCGGAGGCGGGCTGACCGCGTGTCCGGAGTAATGGCCCGAGAGGGTGGCGCATTCTTGCGCTGTAAACAGCCGGGCGCGGCCCCCTCGCGAGGACCGCGCCCGTGTTCGCTCTCGCAAGGCTCAGTGCCCGGCGATCATCTCGGATTGCTTCACGATCACCTCGGCCTGCTTGATCGAGGCGATGTCGACCAGACGGCCCTTGTAGACCGTGGCGCCTTCGCCCTTGGCCTTGGCCGCCTCCATCGCCGCGAGGATCTCGCGCGCCTCGGTCACCGCTGCCTCGGACGGGGTGAAGACCTCGTTGGCCAGCGCCACCTGCTTGGGGTGGATCGCCCATTTTCCGACCATGCCCAGCGTCGCCGAGCGCAGCGCCTGCGCACGGTAGCCCTCGTCATCGGAGAAATCGCCGAACGGGCCGTCGACCGGCAGCACGCCGTGGGTGCGGCAGGCGGCGACGATGGCGGCCTGCGCCCAGTGCCACGGGTCCGACCAGTGCTTCACGCCCTCGCGGAGCATGTAGTAATTCTCCTGCGTGCCGCCGATGCCGGTGGTGGCCATGCCCATGGAGGCGGCGAAATCGGCCGCGCCGAGGCTCATGGCCTCAAGGCGCGGGGAGCCGGCGGCAATCTCCTCTACATGCGCGATGCCGGCTGCTGACTCGATGATGACTTCGAACTTGATCGGCTTGGTCCGGCCCTTGGCGCGCTCGACCGCGGTCACCAGCGCGTCGACGGCATAAAGATCGGCGGCGCAGCCGACCTTCGGGATCATGATCTGGTCGAGCCGGTCGCTGGCCTTCTCGAGCAGATCCACCACGTCGCGGTACCAGTAGGGCGTGTCGAGCCCGTTGATCCGCACCGACAGCGTCTTGTTGCCCCAGTCGATGTCGCCGATGGCCTGGATGATGTTGTCGCGGGCGCTGTCCTTGTCCGACGGCGCGACCGAATCCTCGAGGTCGAGGTTGATGACGTCCGCGGCGGAGCCGGCCATCTTCTCGAAGATCGCAGGGCGCGAGCCCGGGCCGAACAACTGGCAGCGGTTGGGACGCGCCGGGGCGGCGGGCTGGATGCGGAAGCTCATGCAGGACCTCGCTAGGTAAGGATGTTTCGTTTACTCCGCCGCATGGGTTATTAAATTGCGCCATGCTGCGCAAGCGAAAAGCGACGCCGCGGCGCGGAAGAATTCACCGCCCTCTCCGGGAACGCGTGCACGATTCTTCGGCGTTGCGGTGAAAATGCTCGGAAATTCGGCGCAAGCCCCCGGCGCGCGGTGGTATTCGCGATGAATTTGCGTGTGATGCGGGGCAACATGCCGCGAATCCAAACGACAGGGAACTGACATGATCGAGACGCCGTATCTGCTCTTTCTCGGAGACGCCCCGGACCCCCTCGCCGCCAAGGTGGCGCAGGGCATCAAGGACTGGCGCCCGGAGAACTGCGTGGGCCAATTCCGCCTCGAAGGCTGCAAGGCCGACATGAAACTGCCCGACATGACGCTGGCCGAAGCCAAGGCCGCCGGCGCCAAGACGCTGGTGATCGGCGTGGCCAACCGGGGCGGGCTGATCTCGCAGACCTGGAAGAAGGTGCTTGTCGAGGCGCTGGAAGAGGGCTTTGACCTCGCCTCCGGCCTGCACAACCTGCTGCGCGACGAGGAAGACCTCGCCGCCGTGGCCCGCGCCACCGGCCAGAAGCTGCACGACGTGCGCATCCCCTCGGTCAAGTATCCGATCGCCAATGGTGAGCCGCGCAAGGGCAAGCGCCTGCTGGCGGTGGGCACCGACTGCTCGGTCGGCAAGATGTACACCGCGCTCGCGCTCGACGCGGCGATGCGCGAGAAGGGCATGAAATCGACCTTCCGGGCTACCGGCCAGACCGGCATCCTGATCACCGGCGACGGCGTGCCGCTCGACGCGGTCATCGCCGACTTCATGGCCGGCTCCATCGAGTACCTGACCCCGGACAACGACGAGGATCACTGGGACATCATCGAGGGCCAGGGCTCGCTGTTCCACGTCTCCTACTCGGGCGTGACCATGGCGCTGGTGCATGGCGGCCAGCCGGACGCGCTGGTGCTCTGCCACGAGCCGACCCGCACCCACATGCGCGGCCTGCCGGGCTACCAGCTGCCCTCGCTGGAGGCGGTGCGTGACATGGCGCTGACGCTGGCGCAGGTCGCCAACCCGGCCTGCAAGGTGATCGGCATCTCGATCAACACCCAGCACATGGGCGAGGACGAGGCCAAGGCCTATTGCGCGAAGATCGAAGAGCAGTTCGGCCTGCCGACGGTCGATCCCTACCGCCACGGCGCCGAGCGCCTCGCGGATGCGGTTGCCGCGCTCTGAGGCCTGCGGCACTCTGAAACCAAATGACGGGCGGCGGCGCGGGCTGCGCCGCCGTTCGCCTTGACGACGGAACGACAAACGAAGGGGCAGGGCTCTTGGGCATCGAGGTCACGCGCGACACGTTCAGACTGGCACAGGTCTTCACCATCTCCCGGGGCAGCCGCACCGAAGCCAAGGTGCTGACCGTGAAGATCACCCGAGACGGGGTGACCGGCTGGGGCGAATGCGTGCCCTACGCGCGCTACGACGAGACGCTCGAGAGCGTGACCGAGGAGATCGCCGGGTTGCCTGCCGATGTCAGTCGCGCCGCGCTGCAGGAGCTGCTGCCCGCCGGCGCCGCCCGCAACGCCGTCGACTGCGCGCTCTGGGATCTCGAGGCCAAGGCGCAGGGAAAGCGGGTCTGGGAACTGCTGGGCATGCCGAAGCCGGGCCCCGAGATCACCGCCTATACGTTGTCGCTCGACACGCCTGAGAACATGATGGCGCAGGCCGCCAAGAACGCCGCCCGCCCGCTGCTGAAGGTCAAGCTCGGCACGCCCGACGACATGCCGCGGCTCGAGGCGGTGCGCCGGGGCGCGCCCGACAGCACCATCATCGTCGATGCCAACGAAGGCTGGTCTGCCGAGGTCTATGCCGATCTGGCGCCGCATCTGGTACGGCTCGGCGTGGCGATGGTCGAGCAGCCGCTGCCGGCGGGCGACGACGAGGCGCTCATCGGCATGGAGCGCCCGGTGCCGGTTTGCGCCGACGAGAGCGCCCATGACCGCGCCTCGCTGCCGGGGCTCAAGGGCAAGTACGACATCGTCAACATCAAGCTCGACAAGACCGGCGGCCTGACCGAGGCGGTGGCGATGCGCGCCGCGGCCGAGGCCGAGGGCTACGGCATCTTCGTCGGCTGCATGGTCGGCTCGAGCCTTGCCATGGCGCCCGCCGTGCTGGTGGCGCAGGGCGCCGCCTTCACCGATCTTGACGGCCCGCTGCTTCTGGCCGAAGACCGCCCCACCCCCCTGCTCTACGACGCGCAGGGCGTGCATCCTTCCGAGCCGGCGCTCTGGGGCTGATCCCGCCCGCCGCTTACGACAGACCTGACTGGAGACCCCCTACATGACCCGCACTGTCTACGTTAACGGAGAGTACCTGCCCGAGACCGAAGCCAAGGTCTCGATCTTCGACCGCGCCTTCCTGATGGCCGATGGCGTCTACGAGGTGACCTCCGTGCTCGACGGCAAGCTGATCGACTTCGAGGGCCACCAGAAGCGGCTCGAGCGCTCGCTGAACGAGCTCGACATGAAGAAGCCCGCCGCCTTTGACGACCTGCTCGAGATCCACCGCAAGCTGGTCGAGCTCAATGGCATCGAGGAGGGGCTGATCTACCTGCAGGTCACCCGGGGCGCGCCCGGCGACCGCGACTTCGCCTTCCCCGACCCCGAGACCACCGAGCCGACGCTGGTGCTGTTCACCCAGAACAAGCCCGGTCTCGCGGACAACCCGACTGCCAAGAAGGGCATCAAGGTGATCTCGATCGAGGACATCCGCTGGGGCCGCCGCGACATCAAGACGGTGCAGCTGCTCTACCCGTCGATGGGCAAGATGATGGCCAAGAAGGCCGGCTGCGATGATGCCTGGATGGTCGAGGACGGCTTCGTGACCGAGGGCACCTCGAACAACGCCTATATCGTCAAGGACGGCAAGATCATCACCCGCAACCTCTCGACCGACATCCTGCACGGCATCACCCGCGCCGCTGTGCTGAAATTCGCCCGCGAGGCGCAGATGATCGTCGAGGAGCGGCCCTTCACCGTCGAGGAAGCCAAGCAGGCCGACGAGGCGTTCTTCACCTCGGCCTCGGCCTTCGTGATGCCGGTCGTGGAGATCGACGGCGCCACCATCGGCACCGGCACGCCGGGCGACGTGGCAGGCCGGCTGCGCGAGATCTATCTCGAGGAAAGCCGCAAGGTCGCGGTCTGATCCTGCTTTGCGGGGGGCCTCGCAGAGGCTCCTCGCGCCCTGCCGGGCGGCTCCTCGCCCGGCGCTCCTTGCCCCTTGCGGGGCGCCTCGCGGCTCAGGCCTTGGCGTCCCGCTCCAGATAGGCCGCCGCGTGGCGCCCGGCCCAGAGCCCGGTCGCGAAGCAGGCGGTGAGCAGGTAGCCGCCGGTCGGCGCCTCCCAGTCGATCATCTCCCCCGCCACGAAACAGCCCGGACGCTGTGTCAGCATCAGCCCCTCGTCGAGCGCCGCGAAGGCGACGCCGCCGGCGGTCGAGATCGCCTCGTCCATCGGGCGGAGCCCTGCATGCGGCAGGGTGAGCGCCTTGACGGTGCGGGCAAGCGTCCCTGGATCCTCGGGCAGCGGGCGGGCGCATTCCATCAGTAGGGCGCGGGCGGCGGGCGAGAGCTTCAGTGCCCGGCGCAGGTGGTTCGACAGGCTCTGCTTGCCGCGCGGCTTGGCCAGCCGCTCGGTCAGCGCTGCCTCCGAGACATCCGGCGCGAGGTCGATGACCAGCGACGCGCCCTCGCGCAGGGCCGGCGACAGCGGGTAGAGCCCGCCGCCCTCGAGCCCGCGCGCCGAGATCACCGCCTCGCCGCGCGACACCAGCCCGCCGGCGCGGAACGCCACGCCCTTGAGCGGCGCGCCGAACTGCGGCGCCATGTGCCCGGACCAGGCGACGTTGAGCCCGGCATTGGCGGGCCGGAAGGGCGTCACCTCGATGCCCTGCGCTTTCAAGTGCTCCGCCCAGGCCCCGTCCGAGCCCAGCCGCGCCCAGCTCGCGCCGCCGAGCGCCAGCACCGTCACGCGCGGGCGCAGGCTCAGCGGGCCATCGGGGGTGTCGAACTGCGTCGTCTCGCCGTCCCAGCCGGTCCAGCGCCAGCGCGTGTGGCGCTCCAGCCCCATGGCGTCGAGCCGCGACAGCCAGGCGCGCAGCAGCGGCGAGGCCTTCATCGCGGTGGGAAACACCCGGCCGGTGGAGCCGGTGAAGGTGGTCTGGCCCAGCCCCTCGGCCCAGCCCTGCACAGCCTCGGGGGTGAACTCGGCCAGCATCGGGCGCAGCGCCGCCTCGGCGCCGCCATAGGCGGCGAGGAACGGCGCGAAGGGCTGGGCGCGGGTCAGGTTCAGCCCCGACTTGCCCGCCATCAGGAACTTGCGCCCGAGCGAGGGCTTGGCCTCGGCCAGCAGCACCTTGTGCCCGGCGGTGAGCAGCGCGTCGGCGGCCATCAGCCCGGCCGGGCCGCCGCCGATCACCAGCGCCTCGATCTCGCGCCCTGCCTGCATCGATGCCCCCTTGATCCTGCCGTGAATGGCGCCAGTCTTCTGCCCTGCAAGCCGCCCCCGTTCAAGAGCCGCGCATGACCGACCCGATCTGCCCCCTCTGCCTGCGCCCGATCCCGCCCGAGGCCAAACAGAGTCTGCATCACCTGGTGCCGAAACTGAAGGGCGGCAAGGGCGGGCCGGTCGTGCGGCTGCACCAGATCTGCCACAACGAGATCCACGCCACCTTCACCGAGGCCGAGCTGGCGCGCGCGTTCAACACGCCCGAGGCACTGCGCGCCCATCCTCGCATGGCACGGTTTCTCGCCTGGGTGAGCAAGCGTCCGCCGAGTTTTCACGCCCGCAGCAGCGGCGGGCGGCGCAAACGCTAGGAGCGCGTGACCCGCGAGGCACGCGCACGAAGCTGCCATAAAGCGTGACTTGATCCGGACCGCGCCGCCGGTCACCCTCCGACTCACAAAAA
>NZ_JBYNAH010000150.1:9779-13122 GCF_059781815.1 Salipiger sp.
CCAAGAGCAAGAATCAGAGGCAGAGCAGATGTCGATCAGAACCGAATTGTGGGGGATGTGCGGCCTTGTGGTCGCGCTTGTCGCCCTTCTCATGCATCCCGACGGCGAGGCCGAGCGCAAGGCGCTGGAATGGGCGGCGCTATCGGTGTTCTCGGCGGAGACCTTCGCGCTCCGGTAGCCCGTCGGCGCGGGCGGCGCTCACTCCCGGGCGGGGCGCGGCTCCAGCGAGATCAGCCGCTCGACCCACTCGATATGCTGCGGCAGGCAACGGCTGCGCAGATCGTAATGCTCGCGCACATGGGCGCGGGCGTTGCGGCCCAGCCGTGCCCGGATCTCGGGATCGTCGAGCAGGGTGCAGAGCCGGTCGGTGAGGCCCTTCACGTCGAAGAAATCGACCATCCAGCCGGTCTCGTCCTCGGTGAGCGCCTCGCGCACCGGCTCGGTGTCGCTGGCGAGGATCGCGCAGCCGGCGCTCATCGCCTCGAGCAGCGACCAGCTCAGCACGAACGGGTAGGTCAGGTAGACGTGGACGCGGCTGACCTGCATCATTGACAGGAACCGGTCATAGAGCACCCGGCCGAGGAAATGCACGCGGGCCCAGTCCTCCTCCGGGATCCGGTCCTTCACCTCGTCGATGAAGATCTGCTTCCAGGTCGTGCCCTCTGGCGGTTTCGCGCCATAGCTCACCTCGTCGCCGCCGATCAGGGTGATCTGGGCGTTCGGGCGCCGCCGCAGGATCTCGGGCAGGGCGCGCATGAAAATGTGGTATCCGCGATAGGGCTCGAGGTTGCGGTTGATGAAGGTGATGACCTCGTCGTCACGAGTCAGCACCTTGCCGTCGCCCACCTCGAGCCTGGCGTCGGGGTTCGGGCGCACGAGATCGGTGTGGATGCCGTCATGCCCGACGGTGATGCGGTCCTGCCAGGCTTCGGGGAAGGTCGAGGCCTGGAACCGGGTTGGCGAGATGCCGGCATCCATGATCTCTTCGTGCAGCCGGTTGTTGAGGTTCTTCATCCGGATGCGCAGGGCATTGGTCTCGGGCTGGGCCTTGTCGAATTCCGGATCGAAACCGACAAAGGGGGTCGAGGCCAGATGGTAGAGCTCGCAATAGAGCCCCATCCGGGCAGCCGGCCAGACGTCCTTGAGGAACATGCTCTCGCCCCAGCCGTGATGGGCGAGAATCACATCGGGGTTGAAGCCGCGCTCGCGAAGCTGCACCGCCCCGTTGTAACAGCTGGTGCCGCGGATCAGCTTGGTTTCGAAATCGCCCAGCCAGGGATGGATGCCACGGGTGCTGCCGCCGGTGATCTTGTAGGGCAGCACCTTCACCCCGTTCCATCGCGTCGGCTCCTTGACCTTGAGGGTCAGCGCCACGACCTCGTGCCCCCGCTGCACGAGCGCGGGCGCGAGGTGCTTGTACTGGCCGGGGAAATTCTGGTGGATGCAAAGGATCTTCATAAGGCGAATGCGTCCGGGACTGGCTGTGGACCAGTTGTGGCACGCGGTGGGGCACGTTCCAACACCCAAGGCCGCGGTCCGGGGTGCAAATCCGCACCCCGGTTGCGGAATTGTCGCCTTGCACTGGACGCCCGACCGGCTTGGGCCTATCACCGCGCCCCGAGACCCGTCCGTTCCGAGGGAATAAGAGATGTCGCGTTACGACCCCGCCACGATCGAGCCGAAATGGCAGGCCGCATGGGATGAGGCCCTGACCTTCAAGGCCACCCGCACCGCCGACAAGCCGAAATACTACGTGCTCGAGATGTTCCCCTACCCGTCGGGGCGCATCCATATCGGCCACGTGCGCAACTACACGATGGGCGACGTGATCGCGCGCTACAAGAAGCAGAACGGCTTCAACGTGCTGCACCCGATGGGCTTCGACGCCTTCGGGATGCCCGCCGAGAACGCCGCGATGGCCTCGGGCGGCCACCCCAAGGACTGGACCTATTCCAACATCGACACCATGGTCGAGCAGATGAAGCCGCTGGGCTTCGGGCTCGACTGGTCGCGCATGTTCGCCACCTGCGACCCGGAATATTACGGCCAGCAGCAGGGTCTGTTCCTCGACATGCTCGAGGCCGGGCTGGTCTACCGCAAGAACGCCGTGGTGAACTGGGATCCGGTCGACATGACCGTGCTCGCCAACGAGCAGGTCGAGAACGGCCGCGGCTGGCGCTCGGGCGCGCTGGTTGAGCGCAAGGAGCTCACCCAGTGGTTCTTCAAGATCTCGGATTTCTCCGGCGAACTGCTCGATGCGCTCGACGGGCTCGACGACTGGCCCGCCAAGGTCAAGCTGATGCAGGCCAACTGGATCGGCCGCTCGCGCGGGCTCGAGTTCGCCTTCTCGACCGTCGACGCCCCCGAGGGCTTTGACCGCATCGAGGTCTACACCACCCGCCCCGACACGCTCTTGGGCGCGAGCTTTGTCGGCATTTCGCCGGACCACCCGCTGGCGCGCACGCTTGAGAAGGACAATGCCGAGCTGGCAGACTTCGTCGCCGAGTGCCGCCGCATGGGCACCTCCGAGGAAGAGCTCGAGAAGGCCGAGAAGCGCGGCTTCGACACCGGCATCACCGTGCGCCACCCGTTCGACACCTCGGTCGAGCTGCCGGTCTACATCGCCAACTTCATCCTGATGGATTACGGCACCGGCGCGATCTTCGGCTGCCCGGGGCACGATGCCCGCGACCACGAGTTCGCCACCAAGTACGGCCTGCCGATCGTCGAGACCTTCGTGCCGCTCGAGGGCGAGATCGACATCGCCGCCGAGCCCTTCGTGCCGCAGAAGTCGGAAAAGGTCCGCTACACCCGCCTCATCGCGGGCGAGGAGGTCCAGACCGGCGACGAGGCGGTCGAGGCCGCCGTGGCGTTCTGCGAGGCCAATGGCGTCGGCCACGGCGTCACCAAGTACCGCCTGCGCGACTGGGGCCTGAGCCGCCAGCGCTACTGGGGTTGCCCGATCCCGGTGGTGCATTGCGAGGCCTGCGGCGTGGTGCCGGAGAAGAAGGAAAACCTTCCCATCCAGCTGCCCTACGACGAGGGTGGCAAGCCGATCGACTTCTCGATCCCCGGCAACCCGCTCGACCGTCACCCGAACTGGCGCGATTGCGCCTGCCCGTCCTGCGGCGCGCCGGCCCGGCGCGAGACCGACACGATGGACACCTTCGTCGACAGCTCGTGGTATTTCGCCCGCTTCACAGCACCTCGTGCCGAGACGCCAACGGACTTGGATGCGGCCAGCTATTGGATGAATGTCGATCAATATATCGGCGGCATCGAACACGCGATCTTGCATCTGCTCTACTCGCGCTTCTTTGCGCGCGCGATGCGCCAAACAGGT
>NZ_JBYNAH010000151.1:0-4693 GCF_059781815.1 Salipiger sp.
TTTCGACAGCTGTGCCTCCACGGCTTCCAGCTCTGCCTGATCCTGATAATCGGGCATCTGGATCCGGGGCTTGTTTCTCCAGCTCGACTTGGTCCACTCACTCATGGCTCTCTCCCACGCGGTCTCCGTTAGCGAAAACGTCTGGAGCCTCTATCAAAGCAATTGCGAGAAGGCCATAGGAAATGCAGGTGATCTCTTGACGCGTTTTCGGCTTTCTGCCCATCTGGCCGGACCCGTCGGTCGCGGTCTGATCAAGACCTTTCGGGAACGATCTGTTAAGATTGAAGAAACCCAATCGCCGCGAGGGACGTATGCCGGTGCAGAGGAAAGCCGTCGAGACAGAGGCGCAGACCAAGCCGCGCCGGTTCGTTTTTGTCCTGCTGCCGGAATTCACGCTTCTCAGTTTCGCCGCCGCGCTCGAGGCGCTGCGCATCGCCAACCGCATGGCGGATCGCCCGATCTACGAGTGGCTTCTCACCGCCGAGGGCGGCGAGACCGCGCGCTGTTCCGCCGGCACCGAGTTCAAGCTCGATTGCGACCTGCCCGAACTCACCCGTGATGACGTGGTGCTGCTCTGCGGTGGGCTCGACGTGGCCGAGGCGACCACGAAGCGGCTGATGAACTGGCTGCGCCGCGAGGCCCGGCGCGGGCTGATGATGGGCGGGCTTTGCACCGCGAGCTGGACCCTGGCCGAGGCCGGGCTTCTCGACGGCAAGCGCGCCACCATCCACTGGGAGAACCAGGACGGGTTCGAAGAGGAATTTCCCGAGGTCCAGCTCACCAAGTCGGTCTTCGTGATCGACGGCATGCGGCTCTCGACCGCTGGCGGCACCGCCTCGATCGACCTGATGCTCAAGCTGATCGCCGACGATCACGGCGAGGATCTTGCCAACGCGGTGGCCGACCAGCTGATCTATTCCTCGATCCGCACCGATCAGGACACCCAGCGCCTGTCGACGCCGACCCGCATCGGCGTGCGCCATCCCAAGCTGGCGCAGGTCATCAAGATGATGGAGGCCAATATCGAGGAGCCGATCTCGCCGGCGCTGCTGGCGCGCGATGTCGGCATGTCGACACGCCAGCTCGAACGGCTGTTCCGCCGCTACCTCAACCGAAGCCCCAAGCGCTACTACATGGAACTGCGGCTGCAGAAGGCGCGCAACCTGTTGATGCAGACCGACATGAGCGTGATCAACGTGGCGCTGGCCTGCGGCTTCGCCAGCCCCTCGCATTTCTCGAAATGCTACCGCGCGCATTACCAGACCACGCCCTATCGCGAGCGCGGCACGCAGGCCGGCAAGGGCGGTCGCGAGGAGGTCTGAGCGCCCTCAGGGCCGCGTGGCGCGGTAAAGCGTGCCGTTGATCTCGCTGAGGAACCAGATTGCGCCATCGGGGCCCTGATCGACGTCGCGCACCCTCAGCGTCGCCTCGCTCTCGAGCCGCTCCACCTCGCGCAGCGGCGTGCCGGAGAGCCGCGCGATGTAGTTGAACTTGAGCGAGCCCACCAGCGCGTCGCCATCCCAGGGCCCGCCCTCGAGAAACACGATATCCGACGGCGCGATGGACGGATCCCAGTAGAAGACCGGCTGCTCCATGCCTGGCTTCGACGTGCCTTCACCGATCTTCGCGCCGGAATAGTGCTCGCCAAAGGAGATCACCGGCCAGCCGTAATTGGCACCCTTCTCGATCCGGTTGACCTCGTCTCCGCCCTGCGCCCCGTGCTCGACCGCCCAGAGCTGGCCCTGCCCGTCGAAGCCGAGCCCCTGCGGGTTGCGGTGGCCGTAGCTCCAGATCTCGGGCCGCGCGCCATCCTGCCCTGCGAACGGATTGTCGCGCGGCACCGCGCCGTCGCGGGTGATGCGGATCACCGAGCCGTTGTGCCGTGCGAGATCCTGCGCCGAAGGCCGGTCGCCGCGCTCGCCGATGGTGACGAAGAGATGCCCGTCTGTCGCCTCGACGATCCGCGAACCGAAATGCCGCCCGCCGCTCGAGCCCGGCGCCATCTCGAAGATCGTTTCTGCCGCCTCGAGCCGGCTGCCATCCTGCGACAGCCGCGCCTTCAGCACCGCGGTGCCGGCACCGCCCGGCTGACGCTTGGCATAGGTCAGGAAGAGCTCGCGGCTGCTGTCGAAATCGCGCGGCACCAGCACATCGAGCAAACCGCCCTGCCCGCGCGTGTAGATCTCGGGCAGGCCTTCGATGCGCCGCGCGCTGCCGTCGCGCACCGCCAGCAGATCGCCGCTGCGCTCGGTGATCAGGATGGTGCCGTCGGGCAGGAAATCGAAGCTCCAAGGGGTGTCGAGCCCTTGCACCACCGGGCTGACCGCGAGCGGCCCGGCGCGGCTCGGGATGTCCTGCGCCAGCGCCGTTCCGGCAGATGGCAGGGCAAGCAGGGCTGCAAAAACAAGCTGTCTCATGGCGGAAGCCTCCTCCCCGCCGATATGGGGCAACGGGCCGCAGGGACAAGCTGCTTGCCCGAGCGGAAGTCACGCCTGAGGCCCCTTTTCTTTTGTCAAGGGCTTGCATAGGCTCCCGACCGGACAAAGCGTTCCAACAAGGGAGATCCTCACATGAAAAAGTGGCTTCTGGCCTCTGCCGCCACCTCGCTTCTCGTCGCGGGCGCCGCGCAGGCCCAAGACGCCAAGGTCGGCGTCATTCTCGGCTTCACCGGTCCGATTGAATCGCTGACCCCCTCGATGGGCGCGAGCGCCGAGCTGGCCCTGACCGAGGTCAACGAGAGCGGCAAGTTCCTCGAGGGCGTCACGCTGAGCCCGGTGCGCGCCGACTCGACCTGCATCGACAGTGCCGCCGCCACCGCCGCGGCCGAGCGTCTCATCACCACCGACGGCGTGGTCGCCATCATGGGCGCCGACTGCTCGGGCGTGACCGGCGCCATCCTGTCGAACGTGGCGGTGCCGAACGGCGTGCCGATGATCTCGCCCTCCGCCACCTCGCCGGCGCTGTCGAACGCCGAGGATAACGGCCTGTTCTTCCGCACCTCGCCCTCCGACGCGCGCCAGGGCGAAGTGCTCGCCAGCATCCTGGGCGAGCGCGACGTGAGCTCGGTCGCGGTGACCTACACCAACAACGACTACGGCAAGGGCTTTGCCGACAGCTTCGCCGCGGCCTTCGAGGCCGAGGGCGGCTCGATCACGCTGTCCGCCCCGCACGAGGACGGCAAGGGCGACTACTCCGCTGAAATCGGCGCCCTGGCCTCTGCCGGCGGCGACGTGCTCGTGGTGCTGGGCTACTCCGACCAGGGTGGCAAGGGCATGATCCAGGCGGCGCTCGACACCGGCGCCTTCGACACCTTCGCCATGGGCGACGGCATGTATTCCGACGCCCTGCTGGCCGATCTCGGCGGCGACATCGAAGGCAGCTTCGGCTCGGTGCCGTGGGCCGAGGGCGAAGGCACCGAGGCCTTCACCACGCTCGCAACCGAGGCCGGCATCAACGCCGAGAGCTCCTACACCCGCGAGAGCTATGACGCGGCGGCCCTGATCGCGCTGGCGATGATGAAGGGCGGCGAGGTCTCCTCGGCGGCTGTGGCGGCCAACGTGCTCGACGTGGCCAACGCGCCGGGCGAGCCTATCCTGCCGGGCGAGCTTGGCAAGGCGATGGAAATCCTTGCCGAGGGCGGCGATGTGGATTACGTCGGCGCCACCAATGTGGAACTCGTCGGACCGGGCGAGGCCGCGGGCACCTACCGCTATTACGAGATCAAGGACGGCGCGTTCAGCACCGTTTCGTTCAAGTAAGCGCGCCACTGAGGCGCAAATGGGCAGCCCGGGGTCAATTCCCGGGCTGTTTCCAATAACAAAGCAGGCGCAGCAAACCGCGCCGAAGGGGAAGAAGCATTGATCCGGGTGGACAACCTGCACCGCCATTTCGGCGCCTTCCGCGCTGTTGACGGCGCCTCGCTCGAGATTGCCGACGGCTCGATCACCGGGCTCGTGGGCCCGAACGGGGCCGGCAAGTCGACTCTCTTCAACGTCATCGCCGGCGCGCTGCCGCCGACCTCCGGCACGGTCTGGATGGATGGCGAGGACATCACCGGCCTGCCGCCGCACGCGCTGTTTCACAAGGGGCTGTTGCGCACCTTCCAGATCGCGCATGAGTTCTCCTCGATGAGCTGCCGCGAGAACCTGATGATGGTGCCCGGCAACCAGGCCGGCGAGAGCCTGTGGAACGCCTGGTTCGGGCGAGGCCGCATCGCCCAGGAAGAGGCGGCACTGCTCAAGAAGGCCGACGAGGTGCTCGACTTCCTGACCATCTCGCATCTCAAGGACGAGAAGGCCGGCAATCTCTCGGGCGGTCAGAAGAAGCTGCTCGAGCTTGGCCGCACGATGATGGTCGATGCCAAGATCGTCTTCCTCGACGAGGTTGGCGCGGGCGTGAACCGCACGCTTCTCAACACCATCGCCGACACCATCGTGAAGCTCAACCAGGAGCGCGGCTACACGTTCTGCGTCATCGAGCACGACATGGATTTCATCGGCCGCATCTGCGACCCGGTCATCGTCATGGCCGAGGGCAAGAAGCTGGCCCAGGGCACGCTCGACGAGATCAAGGCCAATGACGCGGTCATCGAGGCCTATCTCGGCACCGGGCTCAAGAACAAGGAGGCGGCGGGATGAGATCTGCGCTGCGCGGTGGGGGCGCTGCCCCCACACCCCCGAGGTATTTTCGAACC
>NZ_JBYNAH010000151.1:4703-13028 GCF_059781815.1 Salipiger sp.
AACCAAAGAAGAGGGGGCCTTCTCATGAGCGGCGGGCCCTATGACGACCGTGGCAACCAGGACGCCACCATCACCAACCCGCGCGGCATGGGCGAGGACGATCCGGTGCATGCGGGCGGGCACGAGCACCCTGCCCCCGGCGGGCCCTTCCTGATCGGCGAGGCGATGACCGGCGGCTATGGCCGCGGCGCGGATATCCTGCATTCCTGCACCATCGCGGTGGATCGCGGCGAGATCGCCGTCATCGTGGGCCCCAACGGCGCCGGCAAGTCGACCGCGATGAAGGCGGTCTTCGGCATGCTGAACCTGCGCGAGGGCATGGTGCGGCTCGACGGCGAGGACATCACCGAGCTGACGCCGCAGGCGCGGGTGCAGAAGGGCATGGGCTTTGTGCCACAGACCCACAACATCTTCACCTCGATGACCGTGGAGGAAAACCTCGAGATGGGCGCCTTCATCCGGCGCGACGACATCTCGGGCACCATGGAGCAGGTCTTTGAGCTGTTCCCGATCCTCAAGGACAAGCGCAAGCAGGCGGCGGGTGAGCTCTCGGGCGGCCAGCGTCAGCAGGTGGCCGTGGGCCGGGCGCTGATGACCAAGCCCAAGGTCTTGATGCTCGACGAGCCCACTGCCGGGGTCAGCCCGATCGTCATGGACGAGCTCTTCGACCGCATCATCAAGGTCGCCCGCACCGGGCTGCCGGTGCTGATGGTCGAGCAGAACGCGCGCCAGGCGCTGGCCATCGCCGACAAGGGCTACGTGCTGGTGCAGGGGCGCAACGCCCATACCGGCACCGGCAAGGCGCTGCTCGCGGATGACGAGGTCCGCCGCAGCTTCCTGGGGGGCTGAGCCATGGCCTGCCCTGATACAAGACACACCGGGGAGCACCCGTGATGGATTTTCTCAACGCGTTGGTCGCGCTGGCCAATTTCGTTTTCATCCCCGCCATTGCCTATGGCAGCCAGCTGGCGCTCGGCGCGCTTGGCGTGACGCTGATCTACGGTATCCTGCGGTTTTCCAACTTTGCCCATGGCGACACCATGGCGATCGGCACCATGTTCACCATCCTGGTGACCTGGGGGCTGCAGGCGATGGGCGTGAGCTTCGGCCCGCTGCCCACGGCGCTGCTGGCGATCCCCTTCGGCATCGTGCTGACCTCGCTTTTGGTGCTGGGCACCGACCGGTTGGTCTATCGCTTCTACCGCGAGCAGAAGGCCAAGCCGGTGATCCTGGTGATCGTCTCGATGGGGGTGATGTTCATCTATAACGGCCTCACCCGCCTTATCATCGGCCCCGGCGACCAGAACTTCGCCGATGGCGAGCGCTTCCTGATCTCGGCCCGCGAGTTCAAGGCGATGACCGGGCTCGACGAGGGGCTGGCGCTGAAATCGACGCAGGCGATCACCGTGGTAGTGGCGATCCTCGTGGTGGCGCTGCTGTTCTGGTTCCTCAACCACACCCGCACCGGAAAATCCATGCGCGCCTATTCCGACAACGAGGACCTGGCGCTGCTCTCGGGCATCAATCCCGAGCGCGTGGTCATGGTCACCTGGATCATCGTCGCGGCGCTCGCGGTGGTGGCGGGGACGCTCTACGGGCTCGACAAGAGTTTCAAGCCCTTCACCTATTTTCAGATCCTGCTGCCGATCTTCGCAAGCGCCATCGTCGGCGGGCTGGGCTCGCCGCTCGGTGCCATTGCTGGCGGCTTCATCATCGCCTTCTCCGAGGTCGGCATCACCTATGCCTGGAAGAAGGTGCTCACTTACCTGCTGCCCGAAAGCCTCGAGCCCTCGGGGCTCGTGCAGCTCCTGTCCACCGACTACAAGTTCGCCGTCAGCTTCGTGATCCTGATCATCGTGCTGCTGTTCCGGCCGACGGGTCTGTTCAAGGGGAAATCGGTATGAGGACGCTCGCTCTCTTCGCGCTGGTCGCGGCGCTGATCCTCGGCACCGGGTTTCTGCAGAGCTGGAACTCCGCGCTGATCATCCTCAACATGGGGCTGGTGAGCGCCATCATGGCGCTTGGCGTCAACCTGCAATGGGGCCTCGCGGGGCTGTTCAATGTCGGCGTCATGGGCTTCGTGGCGCTTGGCGGGCTGGCGGTGGTGCTGACCGCGGTGGCGCCGGTCCCCGAGGCCTGGTCCGCCGGCGGCTGGCGGGTGATCGGCGGCATCGTCTTTGCGCTTGCCGCCATCACGGGCGCGGTCTTTGCCTGGAAGCGGCTGCCGCGCAAGACGCGCGGCTGGGCGGTCGCCGCCATCGCCGTGGGCGGGTTCTTCCTCTACCGCGCCATCCTCGACCCGGCGGTTTCGGCCATCGAATCCGTCGATCCCGCCGCCACCGGCTTCCTCGGCGGGCTTGGCCTGCCGGTGCTGCTGGCCTGGCCGGTGGGCGGGCTGCTCGCCGCGGGCGTGGCCTGGGTGATCGGCAAGACCGCGCTGGGGCTGCGCTCGGACTACCTCGCCATCGCGACGCTGGGCATCGCCGAGATCATCATCGCGCTGATGAAGAACGAGGACTGGCTGACCCGCGGCGTCAAGAACGTCATCGGCCTGCCGCGCCCCGTTCCCTACGAGATCGACCTGCAGAACGACCCGGGCTTTGTCGAGACCGCCGCAAGCCTCGGGCTCGACCCGACCACCGCCTCGACGATCTACGTCAAGCTCGGCTACTCGGTGCTCTTCGCCGTGGTGCTGGTGGTGCTCCTGGTGCTGGCGCAGCTGGCGCTGAATTCGCCCTGGGGGCGGATGATGCGGGCGGTGCGCGACAACGAGGAGGCCGCCGAGGCGATGGGCAAGGATGTCACCGCGCGGCACCTGCAGATCTTCATCCTGGGCTCGGCGCTCTGCGGCATCGCCGGCGCCATGATGACGACGCTCGACGGCCAGCTCACCCCGTCGAGCTACCAGCCCTTGCGCTACACCTTCCTGATCTGGGTGATGGTCATCGTCGGCGGCTCGGGGAACAATCTCGGCGCGGTGCTGGGCGGGTTCCTGATCTGGTTCCTCTGGGTCCAGGTCGAGCCGATGGGCCAGTGGTTCATGGGCGTGATCACCGCCGGCATGGCGGATGGCTCGGCGCTCAAGGCGCATCTGCTGGGCAGCGTGCAGCACATGCGGCTGCTGACCATGGGCGTGATCCTTCTGCTGGTGCTGCGCTTCGCGCCACGGGGTCTTTTGCCCGAGCGCTGATAATCAGGTCTTAACGTCTTGCGCCTCATGCTGGCCCCGGTTGCAGAACCGGGGCCTTTTCCTTCGCGGCGACCTGCGGGGATCCGCCGCTTTGGCGGGGCACCCGAATTTGGATGGAACAGAGACCGATAGCGGACGTTTGCCCGACATGAGACAGATGGAATGGACCCGTATCACCCGGAACTGGAACCAGGCCGCCGCGCGGCTCAAGCGGCGCTTCCCGCTGGTCGATGGCGCCGAGCTGAGCGCTGCGCCGCCGCAGGTCGAGGAGGTCGCACGCCACGTCGCGCATCGCCATGACCTGACGCTGGCCGAGGCGCGGCGCGAGGTCGAGGACCTGCTGTTCCCCGAGCGCCTGCCAGAGCAGATCCAGCGCGCTGCGGGCTGAGCAGGAAAAGCGGCAGGGCGGCGGGAACCGGGCACGCCCACGCGGCGTTTCGGCGGCAGATGCTGGAGGACTGCGCGATGCTCACCTTTCTCTTTCGCCCCAAGCCGATCACCGTTGCCCAACCCGAGGTAGAGCGCCGCGCAGACCCGGCGCGCACCGCGCCCGAGCCGCTGCCCGAGGATCTCGCCTATTGGTGCGCCGAGGATGAGCTGGCCCGCCTTGCGGCCCTCGCGCGCGACGGCTGACACCGCCTGCCGGCGCGGTCGAGGAAGCCCGCCCTCAGACGCGCTCCGGTCACGCGTGTACGGCGCTTAGCCCAGCGAGGTGACCCAGAGGATCGTCGCGTCCTCAGGGCTGACCGAGACCACGTTATGGCCCATGCTGGCGTCGTAATAGGCGCTGTCGCCGCGGCGCATCTCGATGGGCTCGTAGAACTCGGTGTAAAGCGTAACGATCCCGGTGAGCACGTAGAGGAATTCCTCGCCATCATGGCGCACCCAGCCGTCGAACTCGTCCATGCTGCGGGCGCGCACCCGGGCGCGGTAGGGCAGCATCTTCTTCTTGGTCAGGCTTTCCGCCAGCAGCTCGTGCTCGTAGGTCACAGTCGCCTGGTGCAGTCCCTGCCCCTCGCGCGTGTGCACCATGCGCCCCGAGACCTGCTCCTTCTTCGGCGGCGTGAAGAGCTGCGGCACGCCGATCCCCAGACCCACCGCCAGCTTCTTCAGCGCGTCGTAGGTCGGCGACATCTGCCCGTTCTCGATCTTCGACAGCGTCGAACGCGCCAGCCCGGCCTCGCGGGCCGCCTGCTCCAGCGTCCAGTCCCGCGCCTTGCGCAGCTCGCGCACGCGCGCACCAAGGTCGAGCGGTTCGGCCGAGGCCTCTTCGCCATTTTCCCGCGCCAGGCGGATCAGGGTCTTCGGGTCGCGCGTCATGCGCCCTGCTATAGGGCCGCCACGGGAGCCTTGCAACAAATCCGGAGCGGGCCTAAGCCAATGCCATGGTCTCGCTTTTCGACGAAGGCGCCTTTGCGCCCTGCCCCGCGCCGTTCAACCTCGCCGCCCACGTGCTGGAGGCGGGCAGCGCCACACCCGACAAGATCGCCCTCGCCATCGTCAAGCCGACAGGCGCATCGCGCTGGTCCTACGGGCGGCTCATCGCCGCCGTGCGCGGTACCGCCACCGGGCTGCTCGAAGCCGGGCTTGCCCCCGGGGACATCGTGCTCATGCGGCTCGGCAACACAGTTGATTTCCCGATCGCCTATCTCGGCGCCATCGCCGCCGGGCTGGTGCCGGTGCCGACCTCCTCGCAGCTGACCGAGCGCGAGGTGGCGCCGATGCTCGCGCAGCTGAACCCTGCCGCCATCCTGCGCGGCGACGGCATCGCTTGCCCAGAGACGACGATCCCGGTTATCGGCCCCGAGGTCTTCGAGGCCTGGCACGACCTGCCGCCCGCGCCCTGGCACATGGGCGATCCCGAGCGGCTGGCCTATATCATCTACACCTCCGGCACCTCCGGGTTTCCGCGCGCCGTGGGCCATGCCCACCGGGCGATCTGGGCCCGGCAGATGATGATGGAGGGCTGGTACGGGCTGCACCCGAACGACCGTCTCCTGCATGCCGGCGCCTTCAACTGGACCTACACGCTGGGCACGGGGCTGATGGATCCCTGGACCATGGGCGCCACCGCGCTGATCCCGGCGGCGGGCACCGATCCGGCGCAGCTTCCCTTGCTGCTCAAGCGCAACGACGCGACGATCTTCGCCGCCGCCCCCGGCGTCTATCGCAAGCTCCTGAAGATCCCGCTGCCGCCGATGCCGCGTTTGCGTCACGGGCTGGCCGCGGGCGAGAAGCTCACCGCCGCCACCCGCGATGCCTGGCGCGCTGCCACCGGCAACGAGATCTACGAGGCCTTCGGCATGTCCGAATGCTCGACCTTCATCTCCTCGGCGCCCGCGCATCCCTGCGATGCCGACACGCTGGGCCGCCCGCAGGCCGGGCGCCGCGTGGCGATCCTGGGCGAGGATGGCGCGCCGGTGCCTCTGGGTGAGCCCGGCACAATCGCCGTGCACCGCTCAGATCCAGGGTTGATGCTGGGCTATGTCGGCGCGCCCGAGGACACCGAAGCGCGGTTCCAGGGCGACTGGTTCCTGACCGGCGATCAGGGCAGCATGGATGAGAACGGCCAGATCCGCTATCTCGGGCGCGGCGACGACATGATGAACGCCGGCGGCTACCGGGTCTCTCCGATCGAGGTCGAGGCCGCTCTGGCGGACCTGCCCGGCATCACCGAGATCGGCGTCACCGACGTGGCGGTCAAGGAGGGCGTGCATGTCATCGCGGCCTTCTACGTAGCCGAGACAGAGCTTGACGAGGACATGCTCGCCGCCCGCGCCGCCGAGCGTCTGGCGCGCTACAAGCAGCCGCGCGCCTTCGTGCGAGTGGATGCGCTGCCGCGCAACGCCAACGGCAAGCTGATCCGCAAGGCGCTGAAAGACCAAGCGATTTCCTGAGCCTTCCAGCTCAGGCCGAGACCAGCACCACGAAGAGCCCGACCGTCACCGCGCCCAGCAGCGTGGCCAGCACCAGCGCGGAGGAAGCAAGCTTTTCGGCACGGTACTTGGCGGCGAAGATCACCGACAGGCTGAACATCGGCATGGCGGCGAAAAGCGTGGCGCCCAGCACCTCCTCGCGCGCCAAGCCCGGCAGCAGCGACAGCGCCGTGAAGGTCAGCGCCGGGTGCAACAGCAGCTTCATCCCGGCCAGCAGGAAGACCGGCGGGTCGACCTCGTGCAGCTTCGACTGCGCCACGTTGCCACCGACAAGAAAGAGCGAGACCAGCGGCGCCGCGGCCACGATCATCATCCGCGTCTTCTCCAGAGGCGCGGCCAGCGCCAGCCCGGTGGCGCCGAAGGCCAGCCCCGCCAGCAGCCCCATCACCGTGGGGTTCTGCAGCGTCGTTTTCACGGTGTGCCGTACCGCCTGCGCCGGCGGCAGCGCGTGCTGGCGGCTCAGCACATCGCCCAGCGTGAGCGTCAGAGGGATGACGATCATGTTCTCGACCACGATGATCCACGCAAACAGCCGGTCCGCCACCTCGGGAAAGACGATCATGGTGATCGGATAGCCCAGAAACACCGAGTTCGGCGTGGTTGCCCCGAGCGCCACAACCCAGCTCTGCCCCGGCCCCTGCCCGAAGACCCGGCGCAGGATCTCGCGCGTCAGAGCCAGCGTGGCGAGCGAGGCGGCGGCATAGGCGAGGATGAAGCCCCAGTTGAACGCGGTCAGATCGCCGGCATTGGCCACCGCCGAGAAGATCAGCACCGGCACGCAGACGATCAGCATGAAGCGGCTGAGCTGGGGCAGCGCCTCGGGCGACACCAGCCTTGTCTTGATAACGCCGAATCCAAGCAGGATCAGCAGGTAGATCGGCAACAGCGTGAGGAGAGGTGCGAACATGAAACGCCTTTTTGTATGCGCACTTTCTATCCGCTGCTTGCCACGATGCAAAGACGTGGCCTTCCCGGAGCGCCGATCACAGCAAACTGGACGCAGGCAACGCTCAGCGCTTAGGCTCGAAGGGTATTAACTGCACCGGGGCGCACGCTCCGCGCGAAACCGACTTTTTCATTTTGGGGAATTGCCATGAAACATGCTCTGACGGCGCTCGCGGTTTGCCTATTCGCCGCCGCGGGATCCGCCTCTGCCCAGTCCTGCTCCGAGATCCGCTTTGCCCGCGGGGCCTCGTCCGGCGAGGTCTCGGGCCGGGTCACCGACAACGCGCCGCTCTGCTTTGCCTTCGGCACCGGCGCGGGCCAGACCGCGCGGCTGCAGCTCTTCGGCAGCGACAACACCTGCTTCACCATCCCCGGCGTGAGCGACTGCCAGCAGGATTTCAGCTTCCGCACCAGCGCCGGCAGCTACCGGGTCAATGTCTTCCAGCTGTTCCGGGCGCCCGCCTACGAGCAGTTCACCCTGCGGCTCTCGATCCGCTAAGCCGCGAGATACAAAAGAAAAAATGGCCCCGCAAAGGGGGCCCTTCAAAGGTTCGCTGACGGGGCTCGGTATTTCTTACCGCTCGTCGTCTTCTGCCTGCGGCCCCGCCCGCGCAGGGTGACCGCGGCCACCCCAGATTTCCGGCAGGGCACATGCGCGCCCTGCCCCGTTTCCTCAGCTGCAGCCGCTGGTCGAGCCGCAGGTGTTGCACTTCATGCAGGTGCCGTTGCGCACCAGCGTGTAGTTGCCGCATTCGCCACACGGATCGCCCTCGTAGCCCTGCATCCGGGCCTTGGCGCGGGCATCCATCGCCACCGCCGAGGTCGAGGTGCTGAGCGTCGCGACGGTGCTCTGCACCGCCTCGGCGCTCACCGCGCCATGCGAGGCCACCGGGCCGGTGCCAGTGCGCTGGCCGCCCTGCAGCACCACCAGCTCCTGCGGCAGGCGCTTGCGGAGATAGCCGGTCGAGGAAATTTGCTTGAGCATCTCCAGCGAGCGCGCCGCGGTGTTTTCAGACAGCTCCTCGACATTCGACACGCTCTCTTCCTCGCCGCGGCCGAGATCGTCGAAGGTCGCCCCCGAGGGCTTCACATGCGCCAGATCGGTGCGGTCGAGATAGGAGACCGCCAGCTCGCGGAAGATGTAGTCGAGGATCGAGGTGGCGTTCTTGATGCTGTCATTGCCCTGCACCATGCCCGCGGGCTCGAACTTGGTGAAGGTGAAGGCGTCGACGAACTCCTCCAGCGGCACGCCGT
>NZ_JBYNAH010000152.1:0-12995 GCF_059781815.1 Salipiger sp.
AACCGCCTTGCCGGTCATCGCCTCGGTAAAAAGCCGTGTCAGCCTCGGGATCGAGCGCTGCACCGTCCCGCTGCAATCGAGCGGGTTCTCGACCGGCACCTCCGGCCCGAGATCGTCCTGCAATGCCAGCCGCTGCGGCTCGGAGAACTCGGGGAACTGAAGTCCCTGCGCCTGTCCGAGATCGCGCAGCACCTTGGTCATGCCACCGGTGCAGCACAGCGCCGCGAGCGCATTGGCGGGCAGCGCGCCGGTGACATGCAGGATCTTGAGCGTTTCAAGCAGCGCCTCGGGGCTGCGCACCTGCGCCATGCCGCCGCGCTCGAACAGCGCCCGCGCGCCGGGCTCCTGCCCCGCGCGCATGATGACGATGGACTTGCCCAGCCGCTCGGCGGTCTGCGCCATCGCCAGAAGCGCTTCCGGATCGCCAAGATCCTCGGCCTGAATGCCAAGCGCCGAGATCCGCTCATCGCTGAGCAGCGCCTCGCCCAGCAGAGCGAGCCCGGTCTGCGCCCGGCCCGGCTCGGCCACCGCGAGCACTGCGATCGGCAGCCCGCGGCGATGCATCGAGAGGCTTTGCGCAAGGCTGGCGCTGCGGGCGATGATCGCCACGCCGCGTTTGACGTGCTTCAGCCCGTGGGCGCCGTCCCAGACCGGGGCGCGTTCGAGGGCGTTGATCACGCCCCGGCAGCCCGGCCCGAGCAACGGCATGTCGCCGGCGGCCTTGCCCAACTCGGCGGGAAGCGCCTCGCCCTGACAGATCGCGCCACCGGCGCCGCGCCGCGCAAGCGCCGCGACGGCGTCGATCGCCTGAGGCCCGTCATGCTGAATGAACGCAAGGTCCGGCGCCGCTGGAAGGCGCTCGACCGACGCAAAGGCGCGCATGCCGGCAACGCTGTGCTCGCCCGGCACCACCGGCCAGACATCCCAGACATAGCCCTGAGCGCGCAGGTTCGCGATCACGCCGCTGCACCACGTGTCGGCCCCGATCAGGGCGACCGATTTCGGTCTCAGAAACCTTGAGAAATCTCTCGACATTGGATCGCCGCCCGCTCCTCCGAAACGCGCCTCACCGCATTAGGTAGTTAATTTTGCTTGAAAATGCAGGAGGTTGCGACAGTTTTCCGCACTGAGCGGTAAAATGACACCAGAATGCGACATTTTTCGCCTCATGGATGTTCACGTTTCGTCAACTCGCGGAGAGACGGCCCAGATCGTAGCCATACCAATCGAGAATCCCGCGGGCCGCATCAAGCCGTTCGCGCGGTGCTCCGGTGCGATCCATGATCCACACCTGTGTGCCGCCGGGATCGCCGATGGCCGCGGTTCGATTGTCGAAGTCGATCCAGTGCACCCAGACCTCGTCGCCGGCAAACAGCAGCCGCCCGGCAGAGAGATCGCGCACCGGCAGACTGGCGCCGTCAACGCTCACCGACGTGCCGGTGAACTCGAGCGTGGTGCCGGGCGCCAGCCCCGCCCCCTGCACCACCACCCAGCGCCCCTGAAGCCGGTCGAGCGTGGCATTGGCCTGGCTCGCCACGGGCGCAGTGGGGTTGCGCAGCGGAATCCGGACCTCGGGCAGCTCGGGCTCCTGCGCACAGCCCGCGAGAAGCGCAGCTGACAGCAAGGCGGCACCAACTCGTTGATATTCCATCCGGCTCATGACGCACCCCCGCTGCAACCGCCTCGCCGCACGCTGCGCCAGCCCGACGCCCGACACAAGGGCATCCGCGACAAACACTGGGCGACAACGGCGATCTCGACCGCAGATTTAAGGAACCGGTAAGGCCTCGAGCGCATTCTTCACCAGAGGAGAATGACACGATGCGTAGCGCCACGCCAAAAGACCTGTCTGCCGCATCGGCAGAGCTCGGTCCCACCACCCGCCGCCTGCACGGGCAACGACCACCGTTCCGGGGTCTCTGGCTACGCCGGTCCTCCGACGGAGCGCCCTTCGTCGAAGAGCGCGGCCTCAGCCCCGTCGCCGCGCGCCAGTTTCTCGACCGCGCCGCTCAGTCCTTCCGGCCGCCACCGGGCTGAACGCTCAGCCCCGGAAACCGGTCGCGACGACGAATTTCTCGGACGAGTCCGACCGGCTCGAGGGCGGCTTGACGTTCGCCACCTTGGCGAAGCGCTTCTTGAGCAGGTGCTGAAGGCTCTCTTCGGCTCCGCCCGCCAGCACCTTGGCGACAAAGGTTCCGCCCTCTTCGAGCACGTCAAAGGCCAACTCCGCCGCCGCCTCGCAGAGCGAGATGATGCGAAGGTGGTCGGTCTGCTTGTGCCCCGAGGACGAGGCCGCCATGTCCGACATCACCACATCGGCCTTGCCACCGAGCCATTCCTTGACCTTGTCGTCGGCGCCCTCTTCCATGAAATCGAGCTGATGGATCTCGGCCCCGGGGATCGGCAGCACCTCCTGCAGATCGACTCCCAGCACGAAGCCCTGCGCCTTGCCCGGTTTCTCGCCGAGCGCGTTGACCCGCGGCACTGCCACCTGGCACCAGCCCCCCGGCGCACAGCCAAGGTCGACCACCCGCGCGCCCGGCACGAGGAAGCGGTACTTCTCGTCAAGCTCGAGGATCTTGAACGCGGCGCGACCGCGATAGCCCTCGTCCTTGGCGCGCTTCACGTAAGGGTCGTTGAGCTGGCGCTGCAGCCAGCGCGTCGAGGACAGCTTGCGCCCGCGCGCCGACTTCACCTTGACCTTCAGGTCGCGCTGACCGCGCCCCGAGGTGTTCTTTCCTGTCGGCTTCTTTGCCATGGCCGGTATCGTCTTTCTTCAGATGCCGGGGCGACATGCCCGTCTTGCGGCCATTGTGCAAGTTTCTCAGCCCGGTTCCAATGTCGCTTTCGCATCTTTCAGCAGCCGCGCCGCCTCGGAGCCCTGAATTTTCGCGATGTCGTCCTGGTATTTCAGGATCGCACCCAGAGTGTCCGAGATCACCTCGGGGCTGAGATCGACCACGTCGAGCGCCAGCAGGCACTTGGCCCAGTCGATGGTTTCGGCAACGCCGGGCTTCTTGAAGATGTCCTCGGTGCGCAGCGCCTGCACGAAGGCCACGATCTCGCGGCTGAGTTCCTCGGCGATGCCGGGCTCGCGGGCGTGCAGGATCTCGACCTCTCGGGCGAAATCCGGGTAGTCGACCCAGTGATAGAGGCAGCGCCGCTTGAGCGCGTCATGCACCTCGCGGGTGCGGTTCGAAGTCAGGATGACGATCGGCGGCTCGGGCGCCTTGATGGTGCCAAGCTCGGGGATCGTCACCTGGAAATCCGACAGCGCCTCGAGCAGGAAGGCCTCGAAGGGCTCGTCGGTGCGGTCGAGCTCGTCGATCAGCAAAACCGGCGCACCGTGCTCGTCGGGCCGCATGGCCTGCAAGAGCGGCCGCTCGACGAGGTAGTCGGGACCGAAAAGCTCGCGCTGGAGCACCTCGCGGTCGGCGCTGCCCTGCGCCTCGGCGGTGCGGATGGCGATCATCTGCGCCGGGAAGTTCCACTCGTAGACCGCGCTCGACGCATCCAGCCCCTCGTAGCATTGCAGCCGGATCAGCCGCCGCCCGAGCATCGCCGCCAACGCCTTGGCGATCTCGGTCTTGCCGACGCCGGCCTCACCCTCGAGAAACAGCGGCCGCCCAAGCTTCAGCGACAGGAAAACGACCGTGGCGAGCGGCCGCCCGCAGACATAGCCAGTCTCCGAAAGCAGCGTCTGGACGTCGTCGATGGTTGCGGGAATGGTCATGCGGGGCCTCCTCCTGCCCTCCGGAGTGCCCGCCCCGAGGGGCGCGGTCAATACCCCCAAGGTCGCAGTCCGGGCGAATCCCATCGGCCACAGACCCGCCGCCAAGGCCCTGCGAGCGTTGACGCATCCCGGCCAAGCTGCGATTGTCTTGCCATGAGGGTAAGGCCACGGGGGAGCATACCTCCGGGCGCATTCGGACCGGGCAGGCCCATGAGTGACGGACAGGCGGAGGCGCAGCAATGCGCATAACCGCGGTGACATGCGTGAAGAACGAGGGCCCGTTCCTGCTGGAATGGGTGGCCTACAACCGTCTTCTCGGGGTCACCGATTTCCTGATCTATTCCAACGATTGCAGCGACGGCACCGATGCGCTGCTCGACGCGCTGGCGCCCTGGGGCGTGGTGCATCTGCCCAACCCCGCCAAGGGGCGCAACTACCAGATGGAGGCGCTCAAGCACGCCGAGAAGCAGCCGGTGGTGCGGCAGGCCGACTGGGTCTGGGTAGCGGATGTGGACGAGTTTCTCAACATCCATGCGGGCGACCACACGATCCCGGCGCTGATCGCGGCCTGCGGCGATCCGCAGGCGATCTCGGTCAGCTTCCAGTTCTTTGCCAATGACGGCGTCGAGCGCTTCGAGGATCGCCCGGTGATCGAACAGTTCACCCGCTCGCACAATCCCGATCTCTGGTGCGCCGAGAGCGCGATCGAGGTCAAGACGCTGGTGCGACAGGATTTTCCCCTGCACTATTTCGGCGCCCACCGGCCCTTTCACCGCGTGACCGAGGGCGCGGAGCCGCCGCGCTGGACCGATGGCTCGGGCCGCCCCGTACCACCGAAGTTCCTCGTGGCGGCCAACACCCGCCGCATCCGCAAGTTCCCCGCCGCCGGCGCCCGGCGTCATGCCACGCTGAACCACTACGCGCTGCGCTCGCTCGACAGCTACCTCGTCAAGAACGACCGCGGCGACGTCAACCGCGAGGGCCGCGCCTTCGATGACACCTACTGGCGCGAGCGCAACGACCCGGCTTTCGAGGACCGTTCGATCCAGCGCCACCTGCCGGCGCTGGAGGCGGCCCTGCAGGAGATGAAGGCCGGTCCGCTCGGCGCCCTGCATGACGAGGCGGTGCGTCGCCATCGCGCGAAGCGCGACGAATTGATCGCGCAGCAAGCCTATGCCGAGATGCACGCGCATCTAAAAACCCTGCCACCGCTGCCACCCGGAGAGGCCGAACTGATGCGCGAACTGGGGATCGTCTCATGAGTGTGCGGATGATCAATCTCGGCCTGCCCAAGACCGGCACCACGACGCTTGGCGTGGCGCTGGAACATGCGGGCCTTCGGGTGGCGGATTTCAAGCTGCGCCGCCGGACCTGCCCCGACAAGAGCATCGCCGGCAGCTTTGTCGCGCGCCAGCTTTACGATGGCTATTACGGCTCGGGCGATCCGCTGGAAAAGCTCGGGATCTTCGATGCGCTGACTGAGATATCGGTTTTAAATCGCGACCTATGTCTCTGGCCTCAAACGGATTTCGGACTTATCCAGAGCCTGCGCGAGCGCTATTCAGAGCTGCGTTTCGTGGCCTCCTACCGCGATCCGGACGCCACCGCGCATTCCATGCTGCGCTGGTCCGACCTTGGGGTCGACCGCCTTCCGAATGGCAATGTTCCAGGCCTTCCAATGGGTTATGGAGAAACTCGCATCCAACGCGCTCAGTGGGTCGCGCAACACTATGGCTTTCTTCGTGCGATCTTCTCGGGCGACCCGCGTTTCCTTGAATACGATATCGACGATCCGGAAGCGCCCGAGAAGCTCTCGGCGCATCTGGGCATTGACCTGCCCTGGTGGGGAAAGGCCAATGAAAACAGGTCGATGCGCCCGGAGGGCGCGGCATGAAGATCATCGTGCATATCGGCCCCGACGGCCCCTCGACCGACCGGCTGCAACGGGTTCTGCACGCCAAGCGCGACCAGCTGAAATCCAAGGGCGTGCTCTATGCCCGCACGCCGGGTGCAAAAAACCACACGCGGCTCTTCATGGCGGTGAGCGCGCCGGAGGCCGTCGATACGCTGCGTTTCAACCGCGGGTTCATCACGCCAGAGAAGCAGGCGGCGCTGCGCGCCGAAGTGGCGCAGCAATTGGCGAGCGAGGTGGCGCAGGCCCGGCCTGAGACGCTGATCCTGTCGGCGCACCAGCTTGGATCAATCCTCACTTCACAGAATGAAATCAATGCTCTGAAAGCCCTTCTTTCACCACTCTCCGAAGACATCGAGATCGTCGCCCATATCGACGATCCGGCCCGGATGCTGGTCGGCCGCTACTGCGCGCAGCTTCTCGAGGGGCGCGCGCGACCGCTCGACCTCGAACTTGGGCTTCTGGACCAAGACAGCTGGTGGGACGCCGCCCTTGCCACCCATCCCGCCCCCGACCTGCAGGCCGGGCGCTTCTCCGAGGTGCAGGGCGCGGTGCATTGGATCGATTTCGCGCGTCTGCAACGGGAATGGGAGGCGGTGTTCGGCGCGGGCCGCCTGCGGTTCCGCGCGCTCGACCTGCCGCTGCTCTATTCCGAGGCCGCCACCGAGGAAATCCGCGCGGCCTTCGGCATCGAGCAGACCATCGGCAAGGCCGAGCCCGAGCGCCCTCCGGCCCCGCCCTCCGCCGCATGGATGGCGCGCTGCCGCCAGATGAACGACGTGCTTCTGCGGCTGTTGGCGCTGCGCGAGACCATTCTGCCGCGTCCGCTCTGGCGCAAGATGCTGGGCGAGATCAAGGTGCACGGCGCGCCCCTCGATCCGGGCGGCCTCTCCTCGATATCGGCCCGCTTCGCGGACGATCTCGCCGCGCTCGCAGCGCAACATCCCGGCCTCGATCCCGCGCGCCTCGCGCCCGCGCCGCAGAGCGCCCCGTGGCAGGAGGCCGACCCGACGCTGGGGTTCCGTGCCACGCAATATCTCATGGCCTTCCGCTGGCGCATCGCGCAGGCGAGCAAGGAGGTCGAAGCGGAAAAGGCCCCCGAGATCGCGGCCCTCGCGGCTCCGGAGCCTGTCACGGACCCCAAGCCGGAGATGCCCAGGCTCTCGCCCTGGGCCGAGCGCTACATGCCCGATTTGGCCAAGCAAAACGTCGCCAAGCTCCAGCGCTCGCCCTTCCGGCCGCACAACCGCCTCGGACGCATCCGGGAAGACGCCGCGCCCGAGCCCTACGCCCCGGCCCCGCGCCAGACGCCGCCGCACGGCACCGGCAATGTCATTGTCGGCTGCATGAAGAACGAGGCACCCTATATCGTCGAATGGGTCGCCTATCACCGCGCCGTGGGCTTCGACGATTTCCTGATTTACAGCAATGGCTGCGAAGACGGCACCGCGGAACTGCTCGAGCGGCTGCAAGCGATGGGCGTACTCCAGCACCGCAACAACGACGACTGGAAGGGCAAGTCGCCGCAGCAGCACGCGCTCGACCGCTCGCTGAAGGAGCCGGTTCTGCAAAACGCGGACTGGATCGCGCATATCGATGTCGACGAGTTCATCAACATCCGCTGCGGCAACGGCACGCTCTCCGATCTCTTCGAGCGCGTGCCCGACGCCAGCAACATCGCGATGACCTGGCGTCTCTTCGGGCATAACGGCGTGACCCGGCTCGAGGATCGCTTCGTCATCGAGCAGTTCGACACCTGCGCTCCGAAATTCTGCCCCAAGCCGCACACGGTCTGGGGCTTCAAGACGCTGTTCCGCAACATCGGCGCCTATGGCAAGATTTCCTGCCACCGGCCCAACAAGCTCACCGAGGGCTTCGAGGACAAGGTCAAATGGGTCAACGGCTCCGGCGCCGACATGACGCAGGAGACGCTTCGCAACGGCTGGCGCAATTCCAAGAAGACCATCGGCTACGATCTCGTGCAGCTGAACCATTATGCCCTGCGCAGCGCCGAGAGCTTCCTGATCAAGCGCCAGCGCGGCCGGGCGCTGCATGTCGATCGCTCGATCGGGCTGAATTACTGGATCCGCATGGACTGGGGCGGCGCGCGCGACCTGACGATCAAGCGCAACATCCCGCGGCTGCGGCAAGAGATTGACCGGCTGCTCGCCGATCCCGAGCTCAGGCGCCTGCACGAGGCGGGGCTCGCCTGGCACAGGGCCAAGGCGGAGGAGCTGCACAAGACCCCGGAGTTCGAAGATTTATACCGGAAGGCGGTGGCCCTGCGCCTGACCGAAACCGAGCGGGTGGCCTATGCGCTCGCCCTCGATCTGGAGAGCTGAGAGATGGATGGCGACGGTCCCAAGAACCCGTTCCTGCGCTCGCGCGGGCTGAAGATCCCCAAGCATCCGCAGATCACCACCGGCCGGGTGCGCGGCGCGATCCGCGAGGAGACCTACGAGCGCAAGGAATGCGACGCCGTCTCGCGCGTAGTGCACGAGGGCGACCGGGTGCTCGAGCTGGGCGGCGGCATCGGCTACATGTCGACGCTGCTCTCGGTCAGGCGCAAGGTGGCGAGCGTGGTGAGCTACGAGGCCAACCCGGCGCTGATCCCCTATATCGCCAGCGTGCACGCCGCCAACGAGGTGCGCAATGTCGAGGTGCGCAACGCGCTTCTGACGCCTGAGGGGGGCGATCCGGTCGATTTCCACGTCCGCCGCAACTTCCTCGGCTCCTCGATGGATCGCGAGGCCGATTCTGAGAGCATCACCGAAACCGTACAGATCGACCAGCATCGGCTGTCGGACGTGCTGGAGGAGGTCAGGCCGGATGTGCTGGTCTGCGACATCGAGGGCGCCGAGGCCGACCTGCTGCCGGCGGGCGACTGGTCGTCCTTGCGCTGCGCGATCATCGAGCTGCACCCGCAATGGATCGGCCAGAGCGGCGTGCAGGCGGTGTTCGACGCCATGCACCGGGCCGGGCTGACCTATTTCCCCAAGGCCTCCGAGGCCAAGGTCGTGACCTTCCGGAAGGGCTGGTGAGCGCGTGAAGATCACCGCCGTTCTCTGCGTCCGCAACGAGGGCGCCTTCCTGCTCGACTGGCTGGCGCATCACCTGGCCTGCGGCATCAGCCATGTGGTGGCGCTGTCGAACGATTGCGACGACGGCACCGATGCGCTGCTCGAGCGGTTGGCCGAGCTGGGCCACGTCACTCACATTCGCAACGAGGGCCCCTATGACAAGGGCGGCATCCAGTTCACCGGGCTGAAGCTGGCCGACAAGAGCAAAGCGGTGCGCGAGGCCGACTGGCTGCTGGCGCTCGACGTGGACGAGTTCGTCAACGTGCATGTGGGCAGGCGCACCCTGCCCGATCTAATCGCCGCCCTGCCCGAGGCCGATGCGATCACCCTGACTTGGCGGCTCTTCGGCAATGCCGGCCAGCTGCGCTATGTCGACCGGCCGGTGCCCGAGCAGTTCACCCGCGCCGCGCCGGTGGCGATGGCCTGGCCGTGGCGCTCGGCCATGTTCAAGACGCTCTACCGCAACGACGGCACCTACCGGAAGCTCGGGGTCCACCGCCCGCGCAACCCCGATCCGGCGCGTGTCGAGGCGGCGCGCTGGTTCGATGGCGAGGGGCGCGCGCTCGACGCGCAATTCCGCACGCGGCGGATCTTTTCCCCCTATGGGCGCTCGAACTACGCGCTGGCGCAGCTCAACCACTACCCGCTCGGCGCGATGGAGAGCTACGTGCTCAAGGCCGATCGCGGGAGGGCGGTGCATTCCGATCACCTGCTGGGGCTCGATTACTGGGTCGAGCGCAACTTCAACACCGACGAAGATCGCTCGATCCTCGCGCTAAGCTCGCAGGTGGCCGAGCAGCGCACGGCGCTGGCCGAGGATGCCGAACTGGGTCGCCTGCACGCGGCGGCGGTGGCCTGGCGGCAGGCGCGCTTCGAGGCGCTGATGCTGCAAGAGCCCTACCGGGCGCTGCTCGGGCGGCTCATGATGACGCCGCCGAGCCAGCCCCTGTCCCCGAAGACCGCGTCGGTCCTGCACCGCTTCGCGCAGGCCGCCCGGGCGGCCGAGGACGGGGCGTAAGCGCCGGACGAGGCCCTCTCGCGGTCAATCGTGCACCGATGCGCGACGCAGGGCACCAAAGTTACCGCGAATTAAGCATATTTCCGCCAAAAACGCAGAACACTGTTTCCTCCAACCAGAACTCCCGCAAAACTGCGGTTCCCAGACAGATGGCAGGCACAGATGCAGGATCAGACAGACCTTTCCGCGGTCGATCTCAGCGGGCTCGAACGCAAGCAATGGATCCGCCAGATCTCCGAGATCGGCGAGAGCGACGGCTTCACCGAACCGCTGGGCGCGCAGCACCATGCGGTCTTTGTCGAACGCGGCGACACGCTGCTGGTGAGCTTCGAATCCCTTCCGGGCATCGACGCGCTGTCGGAAACCGCAACGCCGCTCGCCTGGGAGATGGCACGCGATTGCGACTGGTCGACGCTCTCGGTGCTCTGCACCGCCGACACCTGGTTCCGCGACGCGGCGGTCTACACCTTCTTCGACCAGCTTCTCGATGACGGGTTCTTCGACGATTTCGAGACCGTGCTGTTCTACGGCGCCGGCCCCTGCGGCTATGCCGCGGCGGCCTATTCGGTCACTGCGCCGGGCGCGCGGGTGGTGATGCTGCAACCGCAGGCCACCCTCGATCCCCGCGTCACCGAATGGGACGAGCGCTTCACCGAGATGCGCCGCGCCGATTTCACCTCGCGCTTCGGCTACGCTCCCGACATGCTCGATGCGGCGCAGCGCGCCTATGTGCTCTACGATCCGCGCGAGCGGCTCGATGCCATGCATGCGGCATTGTTCACCCGGCCCAATGTCGACCGCTTCCGCCTGCCCTTCATGGGCAGCGCGCTGCAGGGCGACCTGCTCGATCTCGAGCTTTTCGTGCCGCTGATGACCGCCGCCGCCGAAGACCGGCTCGACACGCTGAGCTTTGCCCGGATGATGCGCGCCCGGCGCGACCACACCCCCTACCTGCGCAAGCTGCTGATGCGGCTCGAGGGCGACGAGCGCATGGAGCTGGCCGAGATGCTTTGCGAGAACGTCACCCAAAGGCTCGACGCGCCGCGCTTCCGCCGCCGGCTCGAGGCGCTGCGGGCGATGCACGCCGACGAAGCGCAGGTGGCCGCCGAGGCCTGAGCCGTCTCAGAGCGCGATGGCGCGCAGCGCCTTAGCGCGTGCCGGCGGGATCGCCGCCACCTCGACCGCGGTGAAGACATGCAGCGTGTTCATCGCACGGTCGACCACCGCGTGATCGCTGACCCAGCCGCCCATCCCGAGATAGGTGCGCAGCAGCGGCGGGATCAGCTTCATCGCCTGCCGCGCATCGCCGCCCTGTTCCGGGAACCCCACGGTCTCCGCCGCCCGGCGCCCGACCTGCCAGCGCGCCGGCGCCAGATGCCGCGCCCTGAGATGGGCGAAAGCGGCGGCCAACGGCGCGGGATCCGTGCCGGGAAAGCTCGCGCAGCCGAACAGCAGCCGCGCGCCGCCCTCGTCCACCAGCCCCGCGATCGCGCCCCAGGCCAGTCGCAGCACGTCGGGATCGCTGAGACCCGGGCGCACGCAGAACCGCCCCAGTTCGAGCATCGGCCCGCCAAAGCCCTCGAGCCGCGAGAGATCGTAATACTGCGCCGAGTAGCTCGTGCCGATGGCCGCGCCGTCCTCGAGCCAGAGGTAACGGAAGCAGGCCAGCAGCGCGCCCTCGCCCGCATCCTCGATCAGCACGTGGCGGCAGAGCGGGTCGAAACCATCGACATCGGCCGGGCCGCCGGGCCCGAAGAAGGCCTGCCCGCGCAGCGCCTGCGCCCGCGCCACGTCTTCGGCGCCCGAGGCCAGCCGCACGCGGTAGCGCCCGCGCCGCAGCAACGTGTCGCCGTCTGTCGCGGCGCCGTCGCTATCCCCGAGGGTTGCCACGGCGCCCGCCGGTCACTGGGTGAACTGGTCGAGAGAGATGCCGCCGATATTGCCAAAGAGCTTGCGGATGAAGCTCAGTTCGCCATCGGTGGTCTTGGTGATGCGCCGGGTGAGCGGCACCACGTTGCCGTCCTCGAGCCCGTAGCGGGTGATGTTGTCGACCACGCCGTCGTCATCGAAGCTGATCGCCAGCACCTCGCGATTGACCACCTTGGGCGCCTGCCAGGCAAACTGCCGCATCTCGGATTCGATGTAGTAGAAGCCGCCATTGTTCGACACGCCCGAGGCGGAGGGCACGCCGACCACGTCCTCGACGGTGCCGCGGGTGTCGACGCCCGGAACGATCTGCTGCAGGTCCTCTTCCGAGGGCGCATAGCCGTGCTTGGTGTACTGCGCGCTGCACGCGGACAGCCCCAGGACGGCCACCATTGCCACGATCGCCGGAATTGCGGGTTTTGCCATCTGCTGCGCCTTGCCTGTTGTCTTGGCCCTTGCGGGTTTCTATCCCCGATTACATAACCGAGCCAAGCCCTTCAAGCAAAGGAAAGGCAGGCATATGAGCCAATCCGGATCCGCCCCCGAACGGCTGCGCGTGGCGGCGCTGCGCAACAACCAGCCGACCGCGTTCGACCTGCGGCCCGACGAGGGCCGCCGCGCCGCGCTGGCCGAGGAGCTTGGACTTCTCGGCCTAAAGAAGCTTCGCCTCGCCGGCGAGATCCGCCCCGAGGGGCGCGACGGTTGGCGGCTGGAGGCCACACTCGGCGCCACCGTGACGCAACCCTGCGTCGTCACCCTCGCCCCGGTCACCACCCGCATCGACGAGCCCGTCTCGCGGGTCTGGCGCCCGGAAGAGAGCTTTGCCTCGGTCCCGGAAGGTGCCGAGATCGAGATGTCCGACGACGAGTCCGACCCCCTGCCCGATGTCATCGACCTCGGCGCAGTGATGGCCGAGGCGCTGTCTCTGGCGCTGCCGCTCTACCCTCATGCCGAAGGCGCCGAGGCGGCGGCGGAGGCGCTCGACGAGCAGGCCGCGCCCGAGCCCGAGGACGAGCGCCCGAATCCCTTTGCGGCGCTTTCGGGCCTGCGCGAGCGCATGGAAGGCGGTGACGATGGTGGCGAGGGGGGTGAAAACCGCTAAGCACACCTGCCAGCGCGCGAAATAACGCTTGCGGTTTCGCAAGAAACTCCTATTTTCGCGCCTTCATCGGAATTCTGGGTTGCCATCTCCGGGTCTATGCGACTATGAGGCCGGGCACGCCCGAACGGAACGGGCAACGAATTGCCCCCACACGCGAAAGATCGAGGTTGAGACATGGCTGTCCAACAGAACAAAGTATCCAAATCGCGCCGCAACAACCGCCG
>NZ_JBYNAH010000153.1:0-12991 GCF_059781815.1 Salipiger sp.
CAACCCGCGCGAGGTCGGCGAGGCAGATGCCCGGTCGATCTACGAGGCCGCGTGGTAGTCGCGCTGGCTTTATCAGGTTGTCGCTAACTTCGCAGCAGGATAGCTCACCGCCGTATTCGATATCGCCAACATGCCAGATGGACGACGACGATCTGGAGCGGATCCTGTCCTGGCCTCCGTCGCTGGTGGGATCCGACGGGCTGCCTCGCGACCGGCGCCCGCATCCGCGCCTTTGGGGCGCCTTCCCCGCGTGCTGGGCCACTACGCCCGCGAACAGGCACTGCTGCCGATGGCTGGCGCCATCCCCAAGATGACCGGCCAGACGGCAGACGTTCTTGACCTGCCTGACCGCGGGCGGATCGCGGAGGGGGCCTTTGCCGACCTCGTGCTCTTCGATCCCGAGACCATCCGCGATGCCGCCAGTTTCGAAGATCCCGTGCGCCCGTCCATCGGCGTCCGTGCTGTCTATGTGAACGGACGCCGCGCCTATGGCGGCGAGACGAACGAGGGCAGCGCCTGCGGCAGGCTGCTTGCGCGTTCCGCGTGACGCTTTCGCGGATGATATGGGCCTCATGCCCTCGCGAAATACGGCCAGCTTGACAGAATTGATCGTGGCCCGGTCCTCGAAGAAAAGCCGGGGCCGTTCGCGTGGAAAGCAACGCTCGGGGCGGCTTGCTGTGCATAGGGAATGCACATGCAGACAGGAGCACTGCTCGGCAATGTCGAGCGGAACTCAAGGTTGATAGTTTCACCGTTAGACAATTATAAGTTGAAAAATACCGACGGGCGTGGAACACTCATGCCACACGGCATTTCCTGTGCCATTCGGCGTAATTAGCTTTGGAGTCATCGTATGACTCACTTTATTCGCTTCCCGATTGCGGCGTTGCTTCTTTTTCCGATGGCTGCTGTCCCAGCTATTGCGGAAGATTTCCAGTACGACACGCCAGCCTATATCGCGGAAACCGATTTCGCTGGCGATCCGGACGGGCTTGCGGAAATGCAGCGGCGATGGACCGATGCCATGACGGCTTTCACCGACATGGCCATCGCCGGAAATCCCTGGACGAATATGAACGATGCGCCCCGGGTCAATTACCTCGATCCGGCGGAATATGATCAGACCGTCAATACGGCGGTGCAGCCGATCACGTGGACGGCCTTTCCCAACAAGTTGAACTGGTATTTCAGCACGTCGCAAGGCACCCCCTATGCGCTCGATCCTGCGCTGACCTATCCGCTGGCAGACAAGGGCAATCTTGCCGACGACGCGGTTCTGCAGACGTGGATCGAGGCGCACGGCGCGACGTATGCGAAGACCCTTCGGGCGAACCTGTCGGACGTTCTCGCCAAGTATCCTGCCTTGGGCGAGACGCCGGGCGACAGCTTTGCCGCGGTGTCGATCCCGACCGGCGTCTCGGGCGTCTGTCCGGTGGTGCACTGGGACCAACCGCAGGATCAATGGGCGCTCTATAGCTCGCGGGTCGGCGGGCCGCGGGGGTGGAAGGACGAATACAACGAATGGGTGGTGACCCGGAACGACGGCGGGCAGATCACCAAGATCTCGTTCACTGCGGAGAACCCGGAATACTGGTTCACGCTCTGGGAGGTCGATCCGGAAAAGGTGCTGGTGCTTTACCAGCAGCTTGTTGGACCCCAGGTCGTGATCGAGGATCTCTACCTGCGCGATGCTGAAGGGAACGTGGTCAACGATGCCGCGGGCAATCCCGCCTACAACCCGCTCAACAAGTGGAACTACGGCAACGAGGCGACGGAGACCGGCGGCGGCGCAGTGCACCTGACGAGCCCGCCCAACACGGTGGGCGCAGAGATGTACCTTGGCGGCGCGGCAACGATTCTGCGGGATCTGCCGGGCGATCAGTACAGCCCCGCGAACATGATCTGTTCGGGTCAGTATGGTGGCAACTTCCGCAACTCCGACCCCAATATCGGCATGCAGGGAAACCAGGTGGTGCGCAATGTCGGCAAGCCGATCACGCTGACCAACCCGATCGCGCTGTACATGCAGATGCCGGACTTCTCCAACTACGAGACGCCGGACGGCACGCCCGCTTCCGAGTTCTTCACGGTGGTGCGCGGGCGCACGGCGGCCGAGGCGGGGCCGGATGTCCATTACGACCAGATCCTGCACGCGACCTTCGAGGTGCCGGCCGAGAAGGGCTACACCGTGTCGGATATCGTGATCTCACCCCCGACGAACGAGGACCGTGTGTTCCCGGGCATGGTCTTGCGTACGCCGCCGCTGCCGATCCTGTATGGAAGCCAGATCGCCGAGACCTTCAACCAGGCGCTGGCGGCGACCGCCTATCTGGACGTGGACCTCGCGGACAGCACGCGCTTCCCACCCGTTGCCGAAAAAAGCCCCGCCTCTGCCCAGAACGGCTGGGCGCAACCGCTGGTGACGATGGCGGTCTTCGACGCAGTTCAGAGCCAGCCGGCGATCTCTGCCGCGACGATCCCGCTCTTGCCATTCGAGACGCCGCCGGGCGTGTCACTGCCGCACATGGCGCTCGAGGTGCTTGGGGGCGCGATGGAGCCGGTGATCGACTATGTGGGGCCGGACGGCACGGTGACGCAGGGCATCACGGTTACATTGAACGGCGCCATGCCGCAGAGCGATGCACCGGCGGAGGACGGCATCTACGAGGTCATTCTCTACGATCTTTCCATCGAGATCGGCCCGGACGTGCCGGACGGCAGCTACGGTGTGCGCGTCACCAATCCCGGCAACGATCCCGATGTGCCGGTGCCCGGCAACATCCTTGTCCGGTCCGGCCAGTAGTTCGACAGCGGAGATCAACGCCATGACACGTCCCCTTGTCCTTTCCGCCCTCGGGCTGATCCTGAGCTCCGGAAGTGCGGCGCTGGCGCAGGACACGCCGTCCTTCCCCTGCCTCAACCCACCGACGCTGGGTCCGGCCTTTCCGGGAGACACGCTTCTCAGCGACCAGCAATCGTTCAATTGCTTCGCGTGGCAGGAGTTCATCGCGGTGACCTGGCCGCAGGCAGGCGGAGATCCCGGGGTCTACGGCGATCCGGGCGGCGGGCGCACGGTCTTTGAGACGTTCATGACTTCGGCGGAGCTGATGCCTCCGGCGGATTACGTTGCGCCGCCCGAGGCCGCGGAAGGGGTGCGCCAGCTCGCACGGACCGCGAAGCTCGACGGCAACTTCAACCCCGGGAACGATATCAACGAGGCGACACCGACGACCGCGTGGCTCGCCGACCGGGATGGCAACCTCGTCTGGTACGAGATCCTCGTGAACGACGCGGAGGCCGACTACATCATCGGAAACCAGCTGTTCAAGGCGGCGAGCCAGAGGGCGATGGTCGAGGATGGCGGTCGGATCGACCTGCCAATGGGGGTTTTCAACGACAGCTCGGGAGCGGCGGAGTTCAAGGCCGCATGGCTGTCCGTCACCGACCCTACCGATCCACGTTGGACGCGGTATTTGACGGCCGATGCCCAGTTCTGCAGCGGGACCGGTGGCGATCAGGTCTGCACGACGGGAACCGTGGCGCTCGTGGGCATGCACATCCTGCACAAGACCGCGGCGCAGCCAAGCTGGACGTGGTCCACTTTCGATCACGTGGACAATTCGCCGGACCAGGCCCAGGTTGAAGCGGGGACGCTCGACCGCGAGTACCGGTTCTACCGCGAAAGCGGGTGTGTCGAGATGCCGGTGCCTGAATCCTGCGCGGTGTTCGACAACGCAACGACAACCTCTTGCCTGCCGAACGTGTCGCCGGCCTATGCGCTCAAAGATTTCCAAGGCGGGGTGGTGGATCCAGGAAGCGCCTGCCAACCCTACCCGATCCAGGTGACACGCCAGTTTTCGCTGCCGTCGACGAACGAGAACCCGATCGTGGCGACGAACACTGCGGCACAGGCGATGATCGCTGCGGCCAACCCAGACAGCGTGTTCCAGTACTACCAGCTGGTCAACGTGCTCTGGGCAGACAGTCCGGTCGACGAGAACGCGGGAACGACCGCGCCGATGTCGCCGCTGTCGGAAACCGCGTTCCGTCCGGCGCTCAATGCTTTCAAGGTGTCGAACCCAATGCTCGAGACCTATGCGCAGGACGTCTCCTGCGTGGAGTGCCATTCCGGCGCGACGATCAAAGACGGCGGTGGCGTGGACGGGGTGCCGGCCTATGCATCGGATTACAGCTTCATCTTCGGGATGGCCCAACAGTAGTCTCAACGGTCTCGATACCCGATCCCGGCGAGTTCGATGTCACTGTCGCGCGCCCCGAGGCGGTATCGCAGCGGCGTCGAGCCATAGAGGCCATAGAGATCGCCGAGGCGAGCTCTCCGGTCGTGATCTCGCAGCCCGGGCGTCTACGAGGCGTCTGCCCGTCGAAATGCGCCGGTGGTCGCGCCGCGCAGGCAATTGCCCCTATCCCTCGACCCAGAGGAAGAACGGTGCCGTCTCGCCAAGCGCGTCGCCGGCATTCGCGACCGACACCGACCGGGTGCCGGGCGCGGCGTCCGCGCCGACATCGACCGTCAGGCGCAGGAGCTGCTGCGGCCCGGGCTCGGAGTTGCCGGGCACTGCGTAGACCACGTCTTCCAGCCCTTCGACCGTGACGGTGATCGCGGCGTCGGGAGATGTGTCGCCTTCGCGGAAGAATGCCACCTGCGGGAGCGCTCCCGCCGCCTCGAACGCCGAGCCGAGCAGGGCCAGCGTTGCCGTCGTCCCGGGCACGATCCGCGGCGCCACGATGATCGTGTTCGATGCCAGCGTCATCGCCACGCCGCGCGCGTTCGGCACCGCCGTCGCGTTGTATCCGTCCCAGAGGTCCTGATACATGATCTGCTGCGGCTGGGCCTTCGCGAAAGGTGTGGAGAGCCCCGCCACGCAGGGCTGCGGCGCCTGCGGCGTGTCGGCGGCCACGGCGCGGGGGAAGAGCGCCACCTGGATGGTCGGCAGCATCTGGCTGCCGTAGCGGATCGGCTCGCCATCGACCGCGATATCACCGACCTCGAAGCTCACGCCGGCATCGCGCCACGCCTGGGGGATCTCGAATTTCGCGTGCAGGAGGAAGTTGAAGTTGGACGGGAAACCGGGCAGCGTTTCCTGCCCGCGCAGGATCGACCAGCAATCGGCAGCGCGCGTCCCTTCGGGCAGGTTGGGATCATCGGGCAGGACGTAATTGGTGAAGGTCGGTGTCTGGATGTAAAGGCCGATCGGATCGGCGAGAGACACCCGGAAGCCGCCGCCGAAGCCCACGATCTGGTTCGAAATCTGTCCGATATGCGGGTCTGAATTGCGCATGATCTGGCCATATTGGGCGCAGCAGATCAGATCCGTGCCGTTGGCATTGCCCATGTTGCGGAGGACCGTCGCAGCGCCGGCAAGGCCGAGTTCGGTCTGTAGCGTGTTGGGGGTGGAGGTGAGGTGCATCGCGCCGCCGCCATCGGCCGTCCGGTGCGGGCCGCTGTTCCACTTGTTGAGTGGATTGTAGGCGGGCCGCCCGGTGCCGGGATCGATCACCGGGTTTCCCGCGGCATCGTGCAGTTCCAGATCGGCAAGGGTGATCTGCGGGCGCCCGAGGATCTCCTGATAGATTGCCAGCACCGTCTCGGGCGAAACGGACCAGAGCGTGTACCAGTACTCTGGGTTCTCGCAGACAAAGTCGATGCGGGTGATCCGGCCATCGGTGCGGTCGCCCTCCCGCGTTACGGCCATCTCGCAATACTCGTCCATCCAGCCGCGCGGACCGTAGGGCTGGAACTGGTTCGTGGGGCCATTCGCGGGGATCTCTGCTCCGGTCTGCTCCGCGCAGATCGTGGTGGTCGCAGGGATGGGGGCGATGGGCGCCGAGGTCGAATAGCCGAAATCGACGAACTCGAACCGCTGCTGGTCGCTCAATGCGTCGAGATAGAACACCGCGCGGTTCGGAAAGGCGGTCCAGCTGACCTTCTCGACGATAGAGCCGGTGAGGTCGGTAGACAGCGGGTTGTAGTAGTAATCCTGGTTTGCGGCGAAGAGCGTGGTGAAGGGATTGCCGCGGATCGCCTGTTCCGTCCAGCCGTTGGCGTTGATGTTCCACGCTTCGTTCAACGCCGCCTGCAGCGTCGGATTGGCGGCCAAGTCCTGAATGAACGCTGGTGTCGAAAATGCCGACAACGGGACGCTTTGCGCAAACGCCGGCCGCGGCAGGCCCGCGGCAAGGGCAGCGGCCGAAGCCCCGGCAAGAAAGCCGCGGCGCGAGAGGTGAGGTGATGCTGTGGGGCTCATGTCCGTCTTTCCTCTCACTCGCCAGCCGGGATTGGCCGGGCGTTCTGAAAGCTGAAGCTGTAGTCCGAAGCAAAGGGCGTCAGCGCATCGTTTTGGCTTGGCCAGGCGAGTTTCGCTCCCATATGGCAACTGATGCAGGTTGTGCCCTGGATATACGTCTCCATCGTGGTGTTCGCGACGGGTCTCTCGGTCGGCGCGGGCCGCATGCCCGAGATCGAGAGCGGGGCGGTCGATGGCGCGCGGTTGGGCGTATTCTCGTCGACGGGACTGTCCGACCAAAGCACGTCGACCAGCATGTAGTTGGCGAAGACCGAGTCCGGAGCGGCTGCGCGGATCATCGACTGTGCGGCGGCGTTGAGGGAAGCGACGAGGTTGTCCTGCCCGTCGGCAATGGCGTGCTTGCGCGCCACCTGTACCGGCATCGGCGGACAGTCCGGCGTGACGCAGAAGCCAGGCGAAGCGTTCGGTGTACAGGACGTCTCGGTCGGCGAGCCGACTTTGGAGGCGTCGCAAAAGAGCGTCCCGTCTGGCCGCGCAACTGAATTGCCGACGCATTGCGCCGGGATCGCCTGCGGTGCGCAGGACGGGTTGAAGAAACGGAACTCGTTGCCCACCTCGCCTGCCGAGACTGTGGCGGCGTCGGGAGCGTTCGCGACATGCTCGAAAGTCGACCAGATCCATTGCGGCTGGCTCTCGGTCTTGTGGATGATGTGAAGACCGACCAGCGCCAGCGTGGCAGTCTCGCAGCTGCCATGCGCGGGGTCGTGGATCAGCGCCTCGGTCAGCTTGTAGGTCGACCAGACGGGCTGAGCAGGGTCGGGGACTTCGACCCAGGCGGATTTGACCTCGATGGCGCCCACCGCTCCGCCTGTCCGACCGCGCGGCAGATCCACCTTCTGTCCACCGAGCGTGGCAAGATAGCCCTCCACCGCGTTGTAGAGGCGGTTCGCGACGATGTAGTCGAATTCGTCGCGGTTGATCATGATCTCGTACCAGACCTGGTTGCCGTCCCGGTCGGCGAGCCAGTTGGGCGAGCCGTCGAAGGGGAAGGCCTCGGCAATGTCGTCGGGCGCCTCGAAGTCGATGGAGACCTTGGAGGAGCGGGTCAGGACACGCGTGCCCGGCGTGTAGGTTTCCGCACAGGCGGCGGGCGCCGGGGGCAGCTCGCCGAAGGGCGGCGGCGGGCTGCCGTCGGGCAGAAAGACGCTGTGGATGTCGGAATAGGTTTCCCAAACGGTGGGTCCGGTGTCGTCCGGCGCGCCGAAATTCGCGACCGGATCGGGGCCTGCCGGCGCATCGATGCCGTCGGCTTTCCAGTTCAGCGCGATGAATTCCTGCCAGGCAAAGCAGTTGAGCGAGTTCTGATCTGTGATCGGGCTGTCCGAGGGGACGGTCGAGTCAAGTTTTGGCGGGTTCAGGCAGGGAAAGGCCGGGCTGTCCTGCGCCGCCGCCACGGTGCCGCCGCCAATGAAGAGCCCTGCGGCAAGGCCCGCCGCTGCAATCTTGCGTTTCATCACTCCGGGTCCCTCCCTCAGGAAATCATTGCCGTCGTCCGTTTCGATCAGCCGCCGCAGCATGGTGTGGCGGGCGTGTCCGCCGCGGTGTCTGCAGGCGGTGCGCCCCAATGGAAGCGCGGTACGAAGCCCGGCAGTGCCGCGGCTTCGTCGTCGCCCAACCGGTGGCCATCGCTGAGGCGTGTGACGACCGCCGTGACCTCTGGAGCCTCGGGCCCCGAGAGGCCGAGCGCCGCCACGGCCCGCCGGGCAGTCATCAGACGCGTCACGCCATGTCGGATGCAGCGGCCCTTGTCGTCGACGATGCCCATGCCGATGCGCGAGAAGCGGCCCACGTAATTCGGGCAGGCCGGGCCGATATCCCCGGCATCCGCGTCCGGTTTCTCGAGAAAGACGTCGATGGTGTAGCTATCATGGGTGCAGCGCACGCCGGAGAAGGCGATCCAGGGACCGCCCGCGACGGCCGGCGCCCTGGAGAGGCCCGCAGCCTGCGGTTTGTCCTGCGCTGCGCCTTGGCGGGTGGCGCCGTAGGAAGGCACCGTCACCGGCCCATAGTCGTAGCCCAGTCGCCTGCAGTCCTGCGCCATTTGGCCGAGCGTGGTATAGCGCCAGCGCTCGGCGGAGGCCTCGTCCACGGCTGTCGCAAGCGGTCCCACGAAGGGCTGAAGCGGCGTCTGCGTCGTGTACTGCGCACCCGGGTGGGCGCGGATCCAGATCTCCAGCATCCTGTCGATGTTTGCGTGGTAGGAGATAAAGATCGGATCGAAGGCGGTGTAGGCGTTGTCCGCCATGTCGTAGCCGATCCAGCCATGGTAATTGTCATGCGGCTGCTCGTAGAGCCCGTCGAAATTGATCTGCCGGAACGGGTAGAGGTCGTCTGGCTGCGGGGGGGTGAAGACCGGGATGTTGGCCCAAGGCACGCCGGTTGCTCCCCAAGCGCCCTGTGGGGTCGAGAAGCTGTCGAACAGCAGCGCGTCGGCCACCTGCTCCTGAAAGATGCGGGGCATCTCGAAATACCGCGCGCGGTCCGGATCGGCAGGATCGGAAAAGACCTCGAGCCGCTGCACGTAGCGGCATTCGTCGCCTGTGCAGCGGTCGGGCGCGACGTCGCATTTCTTCGACCGACCATCCTTCGCGGCGGCAAAGCGCAGCGGGTTAGGACGGGTGCTGCCGTCGGGATGCACGTAGGTTTCGTCGAGGAAGGCCTGGGGGAGGCCCGCGCGCGGGCTCGTGGGGTCGGCGGCGTCCCAGGCCATCCAGTCCCAGTAGGGGATCGCCATGCCGATCCTGTCCTCAAGATACATCAGGAACGCGCGGTGCCAGAAGCCGAAAGCCTCTTGGTAGTGCAGGCACCAGTTGGTGTGGAGATAGGCCCACTGCTGCCATGGGCTGGAGGGTGAGGATGTGCCGACATGCATGATGTCGTCGAGCGCGGCGCGAAAGGCGTTCAGCTCCGCCTCGCTCAGTGAGGTGATGTCTTTCCGCACGCGCAGGCCTGGATCCGGCTGCACCGGCGGCGGGATCCGCTCCGCTGGATCGAGCGTCGACGTCGCGTCGCGTGGGCAGCCGGCATTGATCCAGGCCCGGAGGGTCTCGAGCGCCTCGCCAGGCCACATCTGCCGCTGGTCGCAGGTCAGTGGCATGTTGCGAGAGGCAAGGTGGTTGTAGATCGTGACAGCCCAGGTCGTCACGCTGTCATAGTCGGTGAAGTCGATGAGATAGGCTGCCATGCAGCGCGTCCAGAAATATCCGACAGCCTCTCGCTCCGCCTCGTCGATCCAATATGGCATTGCGAAGAGTGGCGAAATATCGACGTCCCAGACAGGTGGTTTTTCTATCATTTTCTCAAAACTCATCGCGGGCTGGCAGAGTTTGAATTCGCTGACGTGAATGAGAGCTTACGACACGTGTCGCGGATTTGCATTACCAATTTGGAGAGTTTTGTGATCTAATTTCTCCTAATGGTAGATCTCCAATGACTCGCGAGGGTGCCGCGCTGCCCGATCAATTCCGCGCCAGCGGGCAAATGCGGAGGGGCGATCCGGAGAATTGACAGGGAATGTCCATGCAGTCCGTAGCCTACTTGAAGATACACCCCGGAGTAGGCATCGCACGGCTGGGCAATGCGCGCGGCGAAGGGCCTGCCGCGCAGCGGACGGATTACTTTGTCGGTCCGGTGCGCCCCGGGCCGGTGGCGCCACCTCCGGGCGGCTACAAGGTCGAGGGCTGCGTGAAGCGGCAGGCAGCGGAGTTCCGCGTCTTCGCTTACGACGCGGAGGGCGGTTGCCTTGGCGAAGTGACGGCGGCAGAGGCGCGGATCGACTGGACTGTCACCGTGGCCAATACCAAAGCATCCTGGCTGACCTTCAATGGCCAGAAGCCCGGCGCGCCGAGGAACCCGAAGATCTCCGGCCCGGCGCGCGCCGGGCTCGAGATTGCGCCGGGGCCGCGCTCCATCTCGGGTGCGAATGCGGGTCCGGTGCGGTTCGACAGCGGGCAATTCGTGGCCGACCCCGAAACTGAGCCGGTTGCGGTGCCGCTCGGCGAGTTGCTGACCGATGGCGCCGGCCGGCTCCTCGTCCTTGGCGGACACGGGCACTCCGCGGCGCCCGGGGGTGAGCCGATCGAAGACTATGCCAACAATGACGGGTGGCATGACGATACCTCGGACGGGCGGGTTGCCGCGCAGGTCACGCTTTCTGACGGCCGCGTCCTCGACGCCGCGCCGTCATGGGTGATCTGTACGGTGCCGAAATTCGCGCCCGCGCTGGAGAACGTGGTGACGGCGCATGACATGCTTTGGGACCTCTGGGTGCAGGGCCACCCGGAGGACCGGCCGACGACCACCGACTACTGGACCGACGTGCATCCGGTCCTCATGCGGATCATGAACGTACGCTGGACCATGGGAACCGGGCCGGTGCACGCTTTCGCCGTCCAGATGGCGATGCGTGAGGCGGCGACCCGCGGCGACCGCAAGGCGCTCTTTGATCGCATCCGCAGCCCTTACGGCGACAATCGCGGGCTGATGAACATGCCGATGCTGTATTCCGATCAGTATGTCTGGCGTCCGCAGGGCGATGCTGGCTTTGCCGTGACGGGTGTGATCTACGACCATCTGCGCCGCTGGGTCGACGCGGGCGCACCCGGGGGGGCGCCGCCCGCGACGCCGGGTTCCGACGCCCCGGTGACGCCCGAGGGGATGGACCGTGCGGCGTTGGAGAATGCCTGTGGCGGGCCGTTCTACCCGGGCATGGAGTTCGGCTGGATGATGCGCGATGTCTACACTTGGGCAGAACCCTTCCGGCTGGCGGAGGCGCAGCGGGCCTCGGTCACCGGGAAGCTCGAACCCGGCGACGTGACGAAGCAGATGGCCGTGCCTTGGCAGGCGGATTTCCTGCAATGCCGGCGCGACACGGTTGACGCTTTGGCGCCCGGGGCGACGAAGGCGCCGCCTGAAGACACGGCGCAGGTCGCCGGGCCGGTCTACTTTCCGGGCTGGTGGCCACAGCACAGGCCGGACATGGTGACCCCCTTCGGGCAGACCGTGCCAAGGGTATGGACCCGTGGGATCGGGATCAACGATACCGCCGGGTTTATTGCGGAGTGGTCGAAACTTGGCTTCGTTCTGGAGCGGGCTGGCGTCTACTGGGAAACCGAGCGCGACCTCCCGGAGCCGCCCGAGCCGCCCGAGCCAACATGACTGTGCACGATGTCGCAGTCATAGGGGCCGGGTCTGCGGGGCTGGCGGCGGCCCTGACGCTGGCAGAGGGCGGCGCTCGGGTGGTCGTGTTGGAGCGGTACGAGTCGTTTCGCGATATGCCCGGCGAGCACCTCGGGCCGGCAGCCCTCCCGGTCCTCGCGCGGCTCGGCTGGACGCCCCGAGCGCCCGGCGCGGTGCCGCTCTCTGCCATCGTCAGCCACTGGCGCGCGGGTCCGCCCGTGCGGCAGGAGGCGCTGTTCGACCCGTATGGCCTCGGCTTCGCCATCGAGCGCGCGACGCTCCTGTCGGATCTCGCCGCACGGGCCGAGGCGGCAGGTGCTGCCCTGCGGCTCGGATCCACCGCGCGAGGGATCTCGGGTCGCCCCGGTGACTGGCGCATGACCTGCGACGCAGGTGACGTGACGGCCGGAACGATCTTCGACGCAAGCGGCCGGGCGCGGCGCGTGGCGCGGGCGCTTGGGGCGGCCGCGGGAGCGGCTGACGACTTGATCTGCCATCACCGCGTTCTGGCAGGGGCGGACGCGGGCGCCGTCGAGCTCGTTCTGGAAGCTGTGGACCTGGGCTGGTGGTATACCTTGCCTCTGCCGCGGCCCGGCCGGATCGCGGCAGGGTTCGTCACCGACCGCATGACTGGCGCGGATTGGGAGAGTGCCCTCGGGCGCGCGCCCGCGACGCGCGCTCGGATCGGCGGTCTTTCCGAGTTCAGCCGCTGCACCGTGCCCTGCGGCAGCCCGGCCGAGCACCTCGCGGGCGGCGCGGGCTGGCGGGGACTGGGGGATGCGCACGCGGCGTCCGATCCGCTGTCGGGCCTTGGTCTCGCGCGGGCGCTGTCGGACGGGCGGGAGGCCGCGCGTGTCTATCTTGGACTTGCTTTGGAACCGGTGCCGTTGCCGCCCCGCTGCGCCGAGACCGTCACGCGCTGCCTGCTCTATGCCGAGGCCGCTGCGCGTTGGCCCCGTGCGCCGTTCTGGCGGGCGCGGACCGACGACAACCGGCGGCCTCTTGCGCTTCGGGAGAGGGCGTAAACCTGCGGTTGCGGGCTGCACCATCCTCGACATGTATCTGCCCCGGCTCGACGGCTTCGAGCTGGCCGAGCGGGTCGCGGCGATCCAGCCGGAGTTTCCCGTGGTGTTCCTGACTGGGCACGGGTGATGGAGAAGATGGGCATGCACACGATTGGCCAGCTTGTGCGCGCCAGTATCACGCGACGGATCGACGCCGCCTGAAATGGACGAAGAGGGCTCCCGTTTTGACGGAACCCGATCGCGCAAGGTAAAGTCATGATCGCGCGCCGAAAATGACGTTTTGGCGAAGCTCTGAACGTGAGGGCTTCCTGATCATGAGAACAGTCAGTTAGACGACCGGCACGAGGGGCTCATCACATGCCCGCGACCGCACCACAAAAATGGCCGATGGTGGAAGGAACACCGCGGGATCGCCAACTTATTTTGCATTGATCTCGGAAGTGCCGCTTGGCTTCTGTCATG
>NZ_JBYNAH010000378.1:0-2360 GCF_059781815.1 Salipiger sp.
GGGGCAGCGGGCGTCTCGGGGGCCGCGGCCCCGGCGACGGCGGCGCGCCCGGCCTCGAGGCTTTTGCGGCAGCGCTCGAGGAACTCGAGCAGCTCGGGCAGGATCAGCCCCTGCCCCTCGGGCAACCCGGCGCCCTGATCGAAGGCGGCGCACAGCGCCTTGATGCCCTCCTCGCAGGCCGCGATCGCCGCGATCATCGCGTCGGCGCGCTCGGCCTCCTCGGTGGCAAGCGCCCGCGTCGCGGCGTTCACCCGGTTGACACGCTGGCCGTGCTTCGAGACCAGCGCGTCCTTCTCTGACTGGCTGAGCCCGGAGGCAGCGCGGTTGAGCATCTCGAAATCGCTCAGCCCCGCCTGCGCGAGGTCGTCGCCGCTGATCGGGCCGATGCCGCGCGGGGTCAGAACGAAGCCCCAGCGCAGATCGCCCAAGAGCCCGTTGTCGTCATTCTCGAGCTGGCGCAGCGCGTTGGAGCGCGGCAGCACCGCCATCTTGGGATCGGGCCGGTCGCGCAGCGTCGGGTGCAGGCTGTCCCAGAAATCGGCCAGCGTCCTGGTCAGAAGCTCGAGCCCGTCGCGCAGCCCGTCAAAGCCCTCGGTGCCGTAACCGGCCCGCACGAGGATCACCAAAAGTCGCAGATCGCGACCGTCGGCCGAGAGCCCGCGACCCTCGTCCATGATCTCCTGCCACGGCACCGCTGCCGCCGCCTCGTTGATCGTACCATCATCCTTAAGGCGAACGCTGCTGTCGGCTGCCTCGAGCAGACGCTCGATGGCGTGGAACCTCCCATCATTTCTCAACTCGACACCGGAAGGCTGATCGCCCTCCAATGGCGCCAGGAGCGAAACGAACTCCATCAGAAATGGCCTCTAAAAAATGAATTAACGAAACAAAGTGTTACAGAAGCGGTCGATTCGGGCAACGATCTTGAAGGTAAGGTATTCAATGCCCAAAAACGCGGCAGGCACGAAAACCGCGCCGACGTAACGTCAAGATTCCCCCTTTGGTTGCAACAGGTTGGCACAACTTGAGTCAGCAATCTCCACGCCAGACCGGCGCGATCGCCTATTCGAATTCGTAGCCGAACCCCTCGGGCCCGCCGGTCACCGTAACCTTGTTCAACTCCTTCTTCTCCAGTTGATACGACAGGATCCGCCGGCTCAGCTCGGGCAGCAGCGTGTTGGTCAGGATCGCGTCGATCATCCGGCCACCGCTTTCGATCTCGGTGCAGCGGTCCTTGATGACCTGCATTGCGCCCTCGCCCATCACCAGCTCGGCGCCATAGCCTTCGCCCAGACGTTTGGCGATGCCACGCAGCTTGTGCCCGGCGATGGCCTCGATCATCGTGTCGGAGAGCGGGTAATAGGGGATCGTGACCACGCGCCCGAGCAGCGCCGCCGGGAAGACGTTGAGCAGCGGCGGGCGCAGCGCATCGGAAAGCACCTGTTCCTCGACCGCTTCGGTGCCGTCCTTGGTCAGCCGCATGATCTCGTCCGAACCGACATTCGAGGTCAGCAGGATCAGCGTGTTCTTGAAGTCGATCCGCCGCCCTTCGCTGTCATCCATCATGCCCTTGTCGAAGACCTGAAAGAAGATCTCGTGCACGTCCGGGTGGGCCTTTTCCACCTCGTCGAGCAGCACCACCGAATAGGGCCTGCGCCGCACCGCCTCGGTCAGCACCCCGCCCTTGCCATAGCCGACATAGCCGGGGGGCGCGCCCTTCAGCGTCGAGACCGTGTGCGCCTCCTGGTATTCGCTCATGTTGATCGAGATGAGGTTGTCCTCGCCGCCATACATCAGCTCGGCCAGCGCCAGCGCGGTCTCGGTCTTGCCGACGCCGGACGGGCCGCAGAGCAGGAACACCCCCACCGGCTTCTCGGGCGCCTTGAGACCGGCAGCGGAAGTCTGGATGCGGTTGGCGATCATCTCCATGGCGTGATCCTGCCCGACCACCCGCTCGGCCAGGTTGCTCGCCAGCGACAGCGCGCGCTCGGTCTGGCTCGCCAGCATCCGCCCCATGGGAATGCCGGTCCAGTCCTGCACCACCGCGGCCACCGCCATGGCGTCGACCGCCGGCAGGATCAGCGGCGTCTCGCCCTGCGCCTCGCTCAGCGCTGTCATGCGCTCGCGCAAGGCGTCGAGCGCGGCAGCGCGGTCGAAGCGCTCGGTCACGGGCTCGGCCTCGACCGGCGCCTCGGCCACCGCGACGTCGCCTTCGGCCACGTCCCACTCGGGCGGCGGAGCGTCGCCGATTTCGCCGGTCTCGTCGAGCTTGGCCCCGGCGCTGCGCAGCTGGGCGCGCAGATCGAGGATCTCGGAGACGATGGCCTTCATGCGTGCCTGCGGCATCGATCCCGATACCG